>NZ_JBFAOV010000019.1:0-172844 GCF_040675375.1 Nonomuraea sp. NPDC049607 | reverse complement strand
CGATGGTACTGCACTCGGGAGGGTGTGGGAGAGTAGGTCACCGCCGGACAATCTTTCGAAGAAGGCCCCACACGTTTGTGTGGGGCCTTCTTTGCGTTGTGGGGGTGTTGGCGGGCGTCGTCTGGTTCTGTTCAGCGGGCGTGTGGGCTCGTCAGCGTGGGGCGGCCGCGGGTGGGGTGTAGGTGCTTGGAGGCGGCGCAGCCAGCTGGGCGGCCTGAGAGGCCGGCGCATGCTGGGCGTCGGTGGACTGTGTGGCGTGTGTGGGACGCTATCTGGCTTCTGTGGGTGGCAAGGCTGAGGTCTGGGGTCCTGGGGTCGGGACCGGCTTCGGTCGGTGTAACTGGAATGGCAGGCAGCTGTCGATGGCGGCTCGGTCTTGGTGTCAGCTCTGGGATTCGGTCGTCGCGGATGGCTCGCCGCTGGTGGGCGTTTCGGGCGGCGCGTCGCTGGTGGGCGTTTCGGGCGGCGCGTCGGCGGCTCCCTGGGAGATGACGAGGTCCCTCGGGAGCGTGGGGTGGGCGAGGGGTTAGTCGCTCTACGAACGATGTGGCTGGGGCTGCTCCGGGCCGTCAGAGCGCGGGCTCAGTGAGGCTTCCTTCAGGGGCACATCGTGCGATGTGCATGCTCGTCCCCGGGCTCTTACCGCCGACTCAGCGGGTCAGGGCTTGGTGTCGGCGAGGCCTGGGGCAGTGTGTGGTGGCTGGCAGGGCGTTCGGGGGGATCTCGGCGTTCGGTGTCTTCCTGGGGCGGTGGGGGTGTGTGGGTGAGGTGGCCCTGGGCTTCTTGCAGTTGCCGGCGGGCGTCGGCGAGTTCGCGTTCGAGTTCCAGGATGCGGCGGATGGCGATCAGCGTCATGCCCTGGTCGGCGAGGTCGGTCACGTGCCGGACGGTCATAATGTCGGCGCGGGAGTAGCGGCGTTGGCCGCCGGATGAGCGGCTGGGGCTGATGACGTCGTGTTCGTCCAGGCGGCGGAGGTAGGCCTGGCGGACCTGGAGCATCTCGGCGACCTGGCCCAGGGAGTAGAGCGGGGCGTGTTCGTCGTCGAAGGGCAGCTCGGGCATCGTGGCCTCCTCGGGTTCGGGGCGGGGCCGGGATCACTGGTGCCCCGGTGCCGGGTCAGGCCCGGATGGCCTTTGTGTCGTCGCGCCGGTTCGTCACCTTGCGGGCCCGACGCGTTCGAGGACGGCTGGAGTCGAGGTGTTTCGATGGGGAGGGACACGTCTGGCCAACGTGCGCATCCTCGCGGTGGGTGCTGACGCTTCGGACGGCAGGGACGTCGAAGCGTGGGCCGTCCGTCGGCGGCATGGTTCCGAGCCTCCTGCCTCTGCCGTGGGAGCTAACCTCCAACACGGTTTGCAGGTTAGAGAGCTGAGGGGAGGGAAGCAAGGAAGGTAAGGAAGTTTTTACCTGGGCGTGAGGAGTGTGCCGGTGAGGATCGTCACGGCATGGCCGGCGAGGTGGACGCGGTCGCCGTCAAGGCGGGTGTGCACCAGGCCCCCTCTGGCGGAGAGTTGCGCGCCGGTCAGCGCGATGCGGCCGAGGCGCGCGGACCAATACGGGGACAGGGCGCAGTGGGCCGAGCCCGTCACCGGATCCTCCGGAATGCCGACTTTGGGAGCGAAGAATCGTGAGACGAAATCCGTGCCGGTGCCGCGGGCGGTGACGATGACACCGCGGGCGTCCACTGCCGACAGGGCCGGGATGTCGGGGCGCAGGGAGCGTACCGTCTCCTCTGAATCGACCTCGACCAGCAGGTCCAGGTCGCTTTTCCGGACCTCCACCGCTGCGGCTCCGAGCGCATTCTCCAGGCCGTCGGGAACCGTGACGGGCGTCACCTGCTTGGCCGGGAAATCCATCGTGATGAGGTCCCCTGTGGCGCGATTCACGGTTAGCGTTCCGCCGGCCGTGCGGAATTCGACCGGTCCGGTGGCGGCCCCGGTCGAATACAGAACGTGAGCGGTCGCCAGCGTGGCATGACCGCAGAGAGTGACCTCGACCACAGGGGTGAACCACCGTAGCGAATCGCCGAGCAGGAAGGCGGTCTCGGAGAGGTTCATCTCGGCGGCTACGCTCTGCATCCAGCCATCAGTAACCGGAGAGTCCAGCAGGCAGACACCTGCGGGATTACCCTTGAAAGCTGTGTCGGTGAAGGCGTCTACAGTGAACAGGCGCATGTGGCCGATGCTATACGGGGGGACGGATATCCAGATGCAAGCAGGTTGCAAGCCGTACAAAATGGAATTAGGGCTGGGCGTGTCGCGTGGCGAATGCGGAATCGTCGGTTACCGTCCAATGTGTAGGGACGTGCCGATTACGGTGAGTTCCTGAGGAAAGGACAAGCCGATGGGGGCAGTGCGCAAGGTGGTGAACTACCTTGGCCTGAGCGGGGTCGATCACTACGACGACGGCTATGACGACGACGAGCACTACGAGGACGAGTACGTTCCGGCGACGGAGCGTGCCGCCCGGCGGTGGCGCGCGAACGTCGACGCGTCGCGCATCGTTATGGTCCAGCCGCTCAAGTACAACGACGCACCGTTGATCGGTCAGCACTTCCGTGACGGGCAGACGGTGATCATGGACGTCACGGGCATGGCGATGCCCGAGGCGACGAGGATGGTCGACTTCGCCGCCGGGCTCGCGTTCGGTTGCGAGGGGCGGATCGAGCGCATCGCCGACCGCGTGTTCCTGCTCGCGCCGGCGCACGTGGAGATCGAGACGACCTGATCAGGTCTACGCAGCGCGCGGGCCGCGACGAATCAGCCGGGTGAGCTCGGCTGCATCGTCAGCGGCCTGTTTCGCGCGTGCGTCCGCTTCTCTGGCGTAGGCGTGCAGGGCCCAGACGGCGCCCTCGGCCAGCTCCTTCAGCTCGTTGACCTGGGCGGCCACGTAACGGGCGTCGGCGACGACGGTCTTGTGGCGCTGCCAGAGCTGCCAGCCGCCCAGCCCGAGCATGGCCACCCCGGCGGCGGCCAGCAGGAGCGAGGCGCTGAACGCCGCTCCGGCCAGGCATGCGACACCCGCCACGATCAGCACGAAGGCGGCCCACGGCCGGCCGCGCGGCACGACGCCTTCGGTGAGGATGGCGTTCTCGGCCGTGGCGATCGAGGTCTCGTCGGGGCCTTCGGGGCGCAGGTGGATGCGGTGGCCGAGCAGCGGGACGGTCAGCGTGGCGGGCGGCGTCAACCGGCTGTCGGCTTCGAGCTCCTCGGCCAGGCCGCGCAGGATGGGCGCCGCGACGTGCAGGGCGATGGCGGCCAGGTGCGGGTCGGCGCCGGGACGCAGGTCGTCGAGCAGGTGGGAGATCAGCGAGGCCATCGGGCCCGCCGGGCCGCCCTGCCCGATCTGGGTGCGTAGGACCGCCAGCGGTTCGTCCTCGGCCCACGACGCGGCCGGGCTGGCCGAGCTGTTGCTGAGCGGGACGGCGGAGTCGTGGTCGGCCTGCCGCGCCGAGGTGATCTCGGCGCACCGGCCGCGCAGCCTGGACAGGCGGGCGGCCGCCACCGCCGGACGGGCCAGGTCGGGGATTTCGGCCATCTCCGGGAAGTCGGCCAGCGACGGCGGCACGACGACGGCGGGCTCGCCGGGCACCAGCGCCTGCACCCATTCCTCGACGTCGGCGTGCTCCTGCACGGCCAGCGCGTCGAGCTTGCGCAGCACGAAGATCTTGCCGGCCGGGCCGTAGGCGCCGCGGGCGGCGGCCAGCCAGAGCGAGCGCTGCCCGTGGGTGACGGGACGGTCGAGCGACAGCTCGCCGAAGGCCGTGCCGAGCCAGGAGGCGTGGATGCGGCTGCCCTGCCCGGAGACCGCCAGCGCCAGGCACAGGAAGAGCGCGGTCTGCTGCTGGTCACGGCCGGCGGCCCTGCTCAGCGGTTCGAGCGGGTCGTCGCCGGCGAGGATGGCGACCAGTGCTTCGACGGCCGGAGGCAGCCAGTGGCCAGGTATGTCGCGAAAGCCCGGAGCGGCGGGAGGGGCGGTGCCGTTGGCGGCGAGGTGCGCCAGCAGCGCCTCGGCGTAGCGTTGCAACTCCGTCGCTGCTTGGGGGCTCGCAGTCAGGTCCGTGCTCAAGGCAGAGAACTCCCCCATTTCGGCCTCAGTTCATGACCGCGTAAAGCCTAGCCGTTAGGGCGCGCCAACCAGGTGGAGGCGCGCCCACGACGGAACGGGAGACTTTGAGTCAACTGCCTGTTACATGCGCTCGGGGACGGGGACGCCCAGAAGGTCGAGGCCGGTTTCGAGCACGCGCAGGGTCAGCGCGCACAGGGCCAGCCGCGAGGCGCGGACCTCGGGCTCGACGTCGGACCGCAGCACCGGGCACTGCTCGTAGAACGTGCTGTACAGGCTCGCCGCCTCGAAGAGGAAGTTGCACAGCCGGTGGGGCTCGGACCGGACGGTGACCTCTTCGATGAGCGTGCCGAAGCCCAGCAGGTGGAGGGCCAGGGCGCGCTCGGCGGGGTCGCCCAGGAGGATCGGGGACGTGGCGTCCGCCGGGGCCATGTCCGCCTTGCGGAAGATGGAGCGGATACGGGCCGTGGCGTACTGCATGTAGGGGCCGGTGTTGCCGGTGAAGCCCAGCATGCGGTCGTAGTCGAAGACGTATTCGCTGTCGTGGCTGACCGACAGGTCGGCGTACTTCACCGCGCCCATGCCGACGGAGAGGGCGATCTCGTTCCGGGTGGCCTCGTCGTAGCCGCGTTCGGCGATGGCCGCCGTGGCCCGCTCGACGCCCTCCTGGAGGAGGTCCATCAGCTTGATGGACTCGCCCGACCTGGTCTTGAAGCGGCGGCCGTCCTTGCCCAGCATCATGCCGATCTGGACGTGTTCGGCCGAGACCGTGTCGGGCAGCCAGCCGGCCATCTGCGCGGAGGCGAAGACCATGCGGAAGTGCAGGGCCTGGTCGGCGCCCACGACGTAGAGGATGCGGTCGGCCTTCAGGTCGTGGACGCGGTAGCGGATCGCCGCCATGTCGGTGGAGGCGTAGCCGTAGCCGCCGTCGCTCTTCCTGATGATGAGCGGCAGGGGCTTGTCGTCGGAGCCGGTGAAGCCGGGCGGGAACAGGCAGAGCGCACCCTCGCTGTGGACGGCCACGCCCGACGACTCAAGATCGTCGCAGGTCCTCTCCAGCATGGGGTTGTACATGCTCTCGCCCGCCAGGTCGGCGTCGGTCAGCGTGACGCCGAGCAGGGAGTAGACCTTGTTGAAGTAGCGGACGGTGGCGTCCATGAAGACGTGCCACAGGCGCATGGTGGCGGGGTCGCCCGACTGGAGGGTGGTGACCCGGACCCGGGCACGCTGCTTGAAGCCCTCGTCGGCGTCGAACTTGGCCCGCGCCGCCTGGTAGAACTCGGTGCCCATGCCCGCTTCGAGCTGGGCGACCGCGGCCGGCTCGCCGATGTCGAGCAGGTGCTCGATGAGCATGCCGAACGGGGTGCCCCAGTCGCCGAGGTGGTTCTGCCTGATCACCTTGTTGCCGAGGTGTTCGTGCAGGCGGGCCAGCGAGTCGCCGACGATGGTGGTGCGCAGGTGGCCGACGTGCATCTCCTTGGCCGCGTTGGGCGCGGAGTAGTCGATCACCACCGTCTGCGCGGGCGTGATCGTGCCGACGCCGAGGCGACTGTCGTCGCGCATGCCCGCGGTCTGGGACTCGATCCAGGAGTCGGCGAGCGTGATGTTGAGGAAGCCGGGGCCGCTGACCTCGACCGTGCCGGGGAAGTCGGACAACTCTGCTCTGATCGCCTCGGCGACCTCCCGCGGGGCCCGTCGCAGGCGCTTGGCCAGGCTCAACGCGACGTTCGCCTGGAAGTCGGCGAACTGTGAGGGCCGGATCAGCGGGTCTGCGTCGGCGTGCTCGGCACCGAACGCGTTGGCCAGCGCCTGCTGGACGCGCTCGGTGAGCACTATCTGCGGGTCGGTCATGTTCTAAGGGTACCGGCGACCTTGACCGCGATGCTGATCGCCGCGGCAGCCACCAGGGCGATGCCGACGGCCGTCAGGTCGTTGCTTATGTCGCCGGGCGCGAGGGCGAAGAACTCCCTGACGGGAGGCAGCGCGAGGGCGAGTGCGAAGAGCCCCGCCATGGACGCCAGCAGCGCGATCCGCCACCAGTTGAGCGGCCTGGTGATCAGCACGAGCACCCACCACGTGGTGAGGAAGAGCGTGATCACCGCGGACGTCTGGTCCTCGGTCAGGGTGGAGGTGCCGCTGTGCGCGGCCCAGAACGACAGCAGCACCGCGACCGCGCACAACACCCCCGCCGGTACGGCGAAGCGCAGCACCCGCCGGACGAACCCCGGCCGCGCCCGTTCGAGCGTGGGCGCGAGCGCCAGGAAGAACGCCGGGATGCCGATGGTCAGCGCGTTGGTGAGGGTCGAGTGGCGGGGCGCGAACGGGAACATCACCCCGGCCACGCCGACGGCCAGCGACAGCACGATCGCGTAGAAGGTCTTGGTGAGGAAGAGGTTGGAGACGCGTTCGATGTTGGCCAGCACCCGGCGGCCCTCGCCGACGACGTGCGGGAGCGTGGCGAACCTGTTGTCCAGCAGCACCACCTGGGCCACCGCCTTGGTGGCCGGGCTGCCCGCGCCCATGGCGATGCCGAGGTCGGCGTCCTTGAGCGCGAGGACGTCGTTGACGCCGTCGCCGGTCATGGCCACGGTGTGCCCGCGGGCCTGCAGCGCGCCGACGAACTGCCGTTTCTGCTGCGGGCTGACCCGGCCGAACACGGTGTGGGAGTCGAGCAGCTCGCCGAGCTTGGCGGGGTCGTCCTGGGGGAGCGTCCTGGCGTCGACGGAACGGTCGCCGTCCGGGATCTTCAGGCTCATGGCGATGGCGGAGACCGCCTCGGGGTTGTCGCCGGAGATCACCTTGACGGTGACGCCCTGCTTGGCGAAGTAGCCGAGGGTCTTGAGGGCGTCGGGCCTGATCTTCTGCGCGAGGGTGACCAGCGCGACGGGCTCGACGGCCTCGCCGTTCTCGGCGGCCCGCAGGTCGTGCGTACGGCACAGGACGAGGACGCGGGTGCCGGTGGCGGCCAGCTCGGCGGCCTTGTCGTAGCCGTCGCCGTCGTGCAGCAGGACGTCGGGCGCGCCCAGCAGCCAGGCGCCGTGCCGGCCGAAGTCGGCGCCGCTCCACTTGCGGGCCGAGGAGAAGGGCACGGCCGAGGCCGCCGTCCAGCCGTCGGAGGGTGCGGGGTAGCGGGCCCGGATGGCCTGGGCGGTGGCGTTGGGGTGGGCGTCGAGGTGGGCCAGGGCGGCCAGCGCGGGCTCGACGGGGTGGCCGTCGCGCAGCGGGAGCACCTGGTCGAGGTCCATGCCGCCGGCGGTGAGGGTGCCGGTCTTGTCCAGGCAGAGCACGTCCACCCTGGCCAGCCCCTCGATCGCGGGCAGCTCCTGGACCAGGCACTTGCGCCGGCCGAGACGGATGACGCCGACGGCGAACGCGATCGAGGTCATCAGCACCAGGCCCTCGGGGATCATGGTGACGATGCCGGCGACCGCGCCGGTGATGGCGGTGCGGAAGTCGGCGGAGTTGTGCAGCTGGCTGTAGATCAGCAGGGCGCCGATCGGGATGACCAGCCAGGTGATGTACTTGATGAAGTTGGCCACGCCCTCGCGCAGCTCGGAGTGGGCCAGGTGGAATTTGCTGGCCTCCTCCGCCAGCCGCACGGCGTAGGCGTCGGTGCCGACGCGGGTGGCGACGTACGCGCCGGAGCCGGCCACCGCGAAGCTGCCCGACAGCACCTCGTCGCCGGGCTTCTTGTGCACCGGGTCGGCCTCGCCGGTCAGCAGCGACTCGTCGATCTCCAGGCCGTCGGAGGCGACGACCTCGCCGTCGACCAGGATTCGGTCGCCCGAGCCGAGCAGGATCAGGTCGCCGAGGACGATCCGGCGCGGCTCGACCTGCTGCTCCCGGCCGTCGCGGCGGACGCGGACCGGCGCCTCGTTGATCACGGCCAGCTTGTCGAGGGTGCGTTTGGCGCGCAGCTCCTGGACGATGCCGATCAGCGCGTTGGCCACGATCACCAGCCCGAACAGGCCGTCCTGCCACTCGCCGAAGATCAGGATCAGCGCCCAGAGCACGCCGATGACCAGGTTGAACAGGGTGAACACGTTCGCCCTGATGATCGCGCTGAGCGATCTGCTCGACCGCCGCGGCACCTCGTTGGTCTTCGCCCCCGCGACCTGTGCTGAGGTGAGGCCGTCCACATTTCCCCCGTTCCTGTGGATCGGTCTCACACACTACGGCGTCACCAGAGCCTGTGTGAGCGATGTGTGGCGGCGATCCTGTCGCCGATCCTGGAGACGATGCCGCCCGCGGAGAGGTCGGCGGCGACCTGGCAGGCGGCGCTGATCGCGGGCGCCCTGGAGGAGCCGTGGGCGATCACCACCGTCCCGTTCAGCCCGAGCAGGACGGCGCCGCCGTGGGCCTCGGCGTCGAGGCGTCTGCGCAGCTCGCGGAGGCGGCCGCGTTGCATGAGCGCGCCGAACTTGGCGATCCGGCTCTCGCCGATGGTCTCGGCCAGCTCGCCGAACGCGTACCGGACCGCGCCTTCCATGGTCTTGAGTGCCACGTTGCCGGTGAAGCCGTCCGTGGTGATGACGTCCACCTTGCCGGTGAGGAGGTCGGTGCCTTCGACGTTGCCGGTGAAGCGGATGCCGGGGGAGGCCTGGAGCAGCTCGTGGGCGCGTTTGACGAGCTTGTTGCCCTTCTCCGGCTCGCTGCCGATGGTGAGCAGGCCGATCCTGGGCTCGGGGATGTCGTAGGCCAGCTCGGCATAGGCCGCGCCGAGGTGGGCGAACTGCACCAGCATCTCCGGTTTGACCTCGGCGTTGGCGCCGGCGTCCACGAGCAGGGTGGGGGTGGGGAGCGTCGGGAGCGCCACGGCGATGGCCGGGCGCAGGACGCCCTGCTGGGCCTTGAGCCGCAGCCGGCCGGTGGCGACGATGCCCGCGGTCGAGCCGGCCGACACCACGGCCGAGGCGTCGCCGCGGCGGACGAGGTGGCAGGCGATGGCGATGCTGGACCTCGGGCGGCGCAGGCTGGCCAGGGCGCCTTCGTCCATGGCCAGGGCCTCCTCCGCCCGGACGATGGGGACCTCTTTGGTGGCGTCGTGGTCGGCCAGGGCCTCGTACAGGATGCGGGGTGAGCCGACGAGCACGACGGGGAGCCCGCGCTCCCGTACGGCGTGGACCGCGCCGGCCACGATCTCGTGGGGGGCGTGGTCGCCTCCCATGGCGTCGAGCGCGATGGGCCTGCTGTCGGACAATGGTCACCTCGTGGGGCAGGCGAGCCCGCCGTCGCCGGCCGGGCCGGTGCGCGGGCTCGTGTATGTCCGCATCGTAGGCAGGCCGGAGGTCACGTCAACCGGCGGGTGGACCTCCCTGCTTCCCCGGCGTGGCGCTTCCATTCACGGGGACGCCCGTCAGTGGAGGTTCCAGTCGTCCAGGCCGCGGGTCACGATGACCTTGGAGAACTTCGACGAGCCGGTGACCCGGATCAGCGGGCCGTCGCCGGCCGAGCCGCCGCTCACGTTCCGTTTGCCGAAGACGGAGCTGCCCTCGTCGATCACGTGGGCGTTCTCCGGCACCCGGACGATCATCTTGCTGAACTTGGCGTCGGTCTCGATCGTGATCTCCCGCCCGGGGAGCACGGCGTCGGACAGGTCGATGACGAGGGCGCCGAAGCGGGCCGACAGCTTGGTGCGCCGGGACGCGACCCAGCGCCCCTTACGCACGATCTTGCTGAACTTCGAGCTGATCACCTGGTGCTCGATGGCCTCGGGCAGGGCGGACGGGGTGGACACCTGGGGCAGGTCCCTGGTGAGGGGGACGAGCTCGCCGATCGTCTTCGCCGTGTAGGCGATCTCCAGACGGTCGGCATGCTCGACGCTGGTCAGTCTTCCGGTGGCGAGCGCGTCGCCCAGCAGGGCCGCCACGCGGTCGCGGTCGGCGTCGGAGGCGCGCAGGTCGAGATCCTCGGTCACGATAAATCAGTGTATGCGGGATCGCGATATGTCGCGAGTGTCGCGAACCTGCAAGGAAACTTGGAGCCCAGCGGAACCGGGGACGCGGCGCGTCGCGTCCGGATATTAAGGACCGTAGACGCGCGACAGGGTCGTGAGGTTTACCGGCGATCGAACAAAAAAGATGGGAAAGGCCTAGTGATCTTGAACCAGGCAGGCACCCGACGCTTCAAGGCGTACACGTCCAAGCACCTCGACGAGCTCCTGCGACGTGCGGGGCTGGACGACGAGGCGCGGCTGAAGGTCCGGGCCGTGGCCACGGTGCTGCCCTTCCGGACGAACGCCTACGTCGTGGATGAACTCATAGATTGGTCGGCGGCGCCCGACGATCCCATCTACCGCCTCGTCTTCCCGCAGGAGGACATGCTGCCCGCCGCGGACGTGGCCAGGCTGGCCGATCTGCTCAAGGCCGAGGCGCCCAACAGCGAGGTCCAGGCCGAGGCCAACCGCGTACGCGCCCAGCTCAACCCGCATCCCGCCGGTCAGAAGGAGCTCAACGTCCCGAGGATCGGCGACGAGCCCGTGCCGGGCATGCAGCACAAATATCCAGAGACAGTGCTCTTCTTCCCTAAACAGGGGCAGACCTGTCACGCCTACTGCACCTACTGCTTCCGGTGGGCGCAGTTCATCGGGGACGCGGACCTGAAGTTCGCCTCCGACGACATCGACCGGATGGTGTCCTACATCCGCCGGCATCCCGAGGTCACCAGCGTCCTGATCACCGGCGGCGACGCCATGATCATGGGCGAGCCGGTCATCCGGCGCTACATCGAGCCGCTGCTCGGCCTCGACCAGCTCGAATCGATCAGGATCGGCACCAAGGCGCTGGCCTACTGGCCGCAGCGCTTCACCACCGATCCCGACGCCGACGCCACGCTCGGCCTGTTCCAGGAGGTGGTGAAGGCCGGCAAGAACCTGGCGTTCATGGCCCACTTCTCGCATCCGCGGGAGCTGGAGTCGCCGCTGGTGGAGTCGGCGGTCGAACGCATCCTCGGCAGCGGGGCCACGATCAGGACCCAGGCGCCGCTGATCAGGTCCATCAACGACGATCCCGCCGTGTGGTCGTCGATGTGGCGGCGGCAGCTGCGGATGGGGCTGATTCCCTACTACATGTTCGTCGAGCGCGACACCGGGCCGCAGGACTACTTCGCGGTCCCGCTGGCCCGCGCGTACGAGATCTTCAGGGACGCGTACTCGACCGTCTCCGGGCTCTGCCGTACGGTCCGGGGGCCGTCCATGTCGGCCACGCCGGGCAAGGTGTGCGTGGACGGCGTCACCGAGATCGCCGGTGAGCGCGTCTTCGTGCTCCACCTCATCCAGGCCCGCGACCCCGAGCTGGTCGGGCGGCCGTTCTTCGCCCGGTACGACCCGTCGGCGGTCTGGCTGTCGGATCTGCGGCCGGCGTTCGCCGAGCGTTTTCCGTTCGAGCCGGCCGAAGCGCTGCTGCCCATCTGAGTGGTCGCGTTGTCGTACCACCACCGCTGAATTGTGCGCCCCCGGCCCGTGACATTTGTTAATGCGACCACTTGTTCGCGGGCCGTGCGGGCGCACGCCGTCGTCGCGGACCTGATCACGATCGGGTCCGCGCAGAATCCAAATCAAAACCGGGGTATTTCCCGTTTTGTCTCTCCGCTCAACGCTCCCCCTTTACTCGGTAACCGGGCTGCAAACCCTGCTACATGGGCTTTCCGGTCGCCTGCGGGCCATCACGGTGAGTGATACAACTGCTTCCGTAGCTCAGCCGTGACGGCACGCTTCGTGTGGTGCCCATAGCGTGTACGCCACGGCATTCGGGGGTTATCGATTCGCATTTCCACCGCATTCGAGAGCGATCGATCACGAGCCGGGAAGGCAATCATGAATCGAGTAGTCAAGGCGGCCGTTGCCGTCACAGCATTCGGCTTGGCGGCGGCTTTGGCCGTGCCAGCTCAAGCAGAAGTTCAATTCACTCACACCGCCAAGATCGTCCCGCTGGACGGCCTGGGCGGGGGCACCAGCGGAGGCCCGCTCGACCTGATCGGCGGCCTGCTCGGCGGCGGGCTGCTCAGCAGCCTGGGCGGCGGCCTCGGCGGTCTGACCGGCGGCAACAAGCCCAAGTCGGACGCCGCCGCCGAAGCGCACGCACGCGACATCGCCGACGAGAACCGGCGCGCCAGCCTGGCGATGACGCCGAACGCGGCCGAGGACGTCACCCGCTTCAGCGGCCCGCTGCCCGAGCTGTCGCCCATCCTCGGCGGCGCGTCGGTCGGCGGCGGCGGCAAGGGCCTGGCCAAGTCGCTGCCGCTGCTCGGCGGCGCCCGCATGGCGCAGCCGCTGGTCAAGGGCGCGCCGCAGAGCAACGGACAGCTCACCGGCGCGAGCGCCCCGCTGCGCGGCGCCATGGACACGATGACCGCCCTGGCCGGAGCCTCGGTCGGCGGCGCGATGGGCAAGGTGGGCGGCGGCGCGCTGCTGCCCGGCACGGGCGCCGGCACCGCCGGTACCACCGCCACGACGATGGCGGGCACCACCAAGGGGCTGCGCGACCTGTCCAGCGAGTCCGGCATGGGCGGGCTGACCCGTGCCGCCAGGATGGCCCTGCCGCACGCTTCGAGCGCCGAGCTGGCCCCGATGGTCGGGCACGTCGCCCCCGTCGAGGCCGCGCCGGTCGTCGAGGCGCTGCCGGGCACCACCCAGACCGCCTCCGTCGACGAGATCACCCCGCTCATGCAGGACACCGCGGGCTTCGTCTCGTCCAACGGCTCCAAGGCCGCCGGCTCCTACAGCGACATGATGTCCGCCCTGGGCTGGAGCACCGAGGCGCTGACGAGCTCGGTGCACGGCTCCGGGGTGCGCAACTGACGCGAGCGCGGCGCGTACCGGACGTGTTCAGGATGTGACCCGCGCGGGTGCGTCCCGGACATGCCGTGACGATGCGCGGACGCGGCCCGCCGAGGGCCGGTGCGACGGTTCGCCGGCGTCATAAGGTGCCGATGCTCGCGAACCGGCCGTGACGGCCGTGCGGCAGCCCGCGTTCATGCGCCAGGTGGTTGTTCACGACGGCGCGTTCCCGCTCTCCCCGGCGTCAGTGGACGCCCGCGGGACGAGGGGGCGCCGTCGCCCCGATGCGACAGGCCGATGGTGTGCGCTCACAAGGTGCCGAGCGCCCCGACGGCACTGCCGCGCGTCGGTCGCGGGTCCGCCGCCACGGGCGGACGGGCCCGCCACGGGTCTGGGCGGACGTGCCTCAGCCCGGGGTTCGCACACGCGTCCCGCCGCTGACTGCAGGGCAGCGGCGCCGCGCCGAGCCCGCCGCCGGCCCCGATCCGGGGTCGGCGGCCTTCTCTTTTCCCCACCCTCGTACGGCTCCGCGCCCGACCGGGCCGGCTAGGGCAGCCGGACGCCGGTGCGGCGGGCTATCTGGGCCTGCAGCCGGGCCATCTGCCAGTGAAGGTCGAGCAGCTGCTCGGCGAGCTGCATTCTGGGCATCTCGGCCACGTCCTCGATGGCCAGGTGGTCGATCGCGGCCGAAAGCTCTCCCATCGCGCGCCCCCACTCCATCAGCGTTCCTTGGTTCGAATCCGCGTTCGAATTCTATCGGAACGCCCGTCACGCTGTCAGCGTTTCGGCGCGCGAGTCACCCGCGTTTCGCACGGGTGATCGAAACGGGCTCAGCCCTTGTTGTAGGCGGAGATGACTTCCTTGGGGTCGCCGTCCATCCGGATCTTGCCCTTGTGCAGCCAGATGACCCGGTTGCAGGTCTCCTCGATGACCTTGAGGTCGTGGGCGACCAGGAAGACCGTGCCGGCCGACTCGCGGATCTGCCGGATGCGGGCCTCGCTCTTCTTGCGGAACTCGCGGTCACCCGTGGCCAGGGCCTCGTCGATGAGCAGGACGTCGTGGGTCTTGGCCGAGGAGATGGCGAAGCGCAACCGCGCGCCCATGCCCGACGAGTACGTGGACATGGGCAGCTGGACGAACTCGTCGATGCCGGAGAAGTCGACGATCTCCTGGTACTTCTCCTTGACCTCGGCCGGCGTCATGCCCATGGCGTAGCAGCCGAGGACGATGTTGCGCTCACCGGTCAGCTCGCGCATGAGCGCGGCGTTGACGCCGAGCAGCGAGGGCTGGCCGTCGGTGTAGACCGCGCCCTCGTGCGGCGGCAGGAGGCCGGCGATGGCGCGCAGCAACGTGGACTTGCCCGACCCGTTGCGGCCCACGATGCCGATGGCGTCGCCGTGGTAGGCCACGAAGGTCACGCCCTTGACGGCGTGGACCTCCTTCATCTGCGGACGGCCCTGGCGCTTCAGCAGGCGCGTGAGGGCGTTGACCGCGTTGCCCTTCTCGTTGTCGGTGGCCGTGCCGTAGACGCGGTAGACGATGTGCAGGTCGTCGACGATGACGGTCGGGGTGCCCGTGGGAACGTCGAGCGGACGCTTGCCCTGGGGCTCCGGGTTGGGGTGCACCCTCACGTCCTTGCCGGGGACGGCGGGCTCCTCGCCCTTCACCTGTGACAGCTCCTCGGTCAGTTCAGCCACGCCCGTACCTCTCCTCGGACCGCCAGAAGTACCAGAAGCCGAAGCCGAGTGAGAACACTGCCCAGAATACGCAAGACACCAACACCATAGTCGGGGGGTTGTGTCCGTTTTGAGTGTGGTGGGTCTTGATGAGGATGTCGCGCATCCACTCGATGTAGGAGGCCGTCGGATTCAGGTACATCACGTCGGCGACCCACTGCGGAAGCTTGGCGGAGCCGACCACCTTGTCCTGGATCGAGAAGAAGACGCCCGAGGCGTAGAGCCAGGTGCGGGTGATGAACGGCAGCAACTGGTTGAGGTCGCGCATCTGGGCGCCCAGTCGCGCGATCACCAGGCTGGCCCCGATGTTGAACATCGTCTGGAGCGCCAGCACCACCGGGATCATGAGCCAGAACCAGGTGGGCCACTCGCCGGTGGCCGTCACGATGACGAGGAGCACGCCCATGGAGATGGCGAGCTGCTGCAGCTCCTGGATCGTGTACGCCAGCGGCAGCGAGGCGCGCGGGAAGTGCAGGGCGCGGATCATCGACAGGTTGCCGGAGATCGACTTGGCGCCCGCGGTCACCACGCGCTGGGTGTAGGTGAAGACGAACATCCCGGTCAGCAGGAAGGCCGGGTAGTTCTCGATGCCGCCCCGGCCGCCCAGGATGACGCCGAACATCACGTAGTAGATGCCGGCGTTGAGGAGGGGGGTCAGCACCTGCCACAGCTGGCCCAGGGCCGAGCTGGAGTACTTCGAGACGTTGCGGGACGTCGCGTACGTCAGGATGAAGTGTCGCCGCTCCCAGAGCTGGCGCAGATAGACAGGGAACCTCGGCCGCGCGATGGCACGACGAAGTCCGTATCTCTCGGCGAGCTTGGCCAGCGGCTCCTGCCCGCTTCGGCCGCCCGCCTGGGCGTCCGCGACAGCGGATTCCGGCTGGCTCATGGCAAGGACTCTATTGGATCCCGGTCGGTGGGGTGCCTGCCGCGAGGGACGCGGCAGATGCTTGGACGGAGTCTTGGGGCGCCAGGTTCCAAGGTGCCGTCAAGACTCGCTCAACCGTAGCCCAGCGGGGCACGCCATGGCGGGAAGGGCGCGACCACGGTCCTGTAGGGGGTAATTTTCATCCGCTGTTCACGTCGAAGCTTGACCTGTTTGAGCATCCCTGGGCGGTTTGTATCCTTACGGGTGGAATGTCTGTGACGCTGGATTGGCGCACGTGTGACCGAACTGCAACGCGCCAGAGACTCGCTGGTGGCAAGTAGTAAGAGATAGTCGCGATCGACTGGCAGGGCGTCGGCTGGTTTGACCATGTCAGCCAAATCCGGGGGATACCAGGAACCCCCCGTCAGGCTGCTTACCATCACCGCAGCTCAGCGCTGTCGCCCACCTGTAGAGGGAGGATTTTTTTCACCATGCGTGTTACTAAGGGCGCACAGATCGTCGCCGGTACCGCGCTGCTCGCCCTCGCGGTTGCCGCGTGTGGCGGCGGTGCCTCGGACGGCGGCACTGCCGCGGGCGGCGGCGAAACGCCGGTCCGCATGGAGATCGGTGAGCCTCAGGAGCTCCTCAACCCGCTGAACACCACCGAGACCGAGGGCTCCGAAGTCCTCGCCGCGGTGTTCTCGCCGCTCGTCAAGTACGACGAGAACAAGCAGCCGGTTGAAGAGGCCGCTGAGTCGATCACCACCCAGGACAGCAAGGTCTGGACGATCAAGCTCAAGTCGGGCTACACCTGGCACGACGGCAAGCCGGTCACCGCGGCTGACTACGCGCGGGCCTGGAACTATGGCGCCAACCAGGACAACGCCATGAGCTCCTCCGCCTTCTTCTCCCGCATCGACGGCTTCGCCGACGTCCACCCGGGCGAGGGCAAGACGCCGACGTCCAAGGAGATGAAGGGCCTCAAGGCTGTCGACGACAGCACCCTTGAGGTGACGCTGTCCGCACCGTTCTCGCAGTTCAAGACGATGCTCGGGTACACCGCCTTCTACCCGCTGCCGGCCTCCGCGCTCGGCGCCGACGGCAAGGTGACCCAGGCCTACGGCGAGCAGCCGATCGGCCAGGGCCTCTTCAAGGTCGACAAGCCCTACAAGAAGGGCGGCGCGCAGACCATCGACATGACGGTCTACGACAAGTTCCCCGGCACCAAGCCGAAGAACTGGACCAAGCTGCAGTTCAAGATCTACAGCTCGGCCGAGACCGCCTTCCAGGACCTCCAGGCCGAGAACCTGGACGTGGACGACTCGCTGCCCGCCTCGGCGATCGCGACCGCCAAGTCCGTCCTCGGCGACCGTTACTTCGACGAGCCCGACGCCTCTGTGGGTTACATCGGCGTCCCGCTGAAGTACAACCCCGAGTTCAAGAACCCGGACGTGCGCAAGGCCATCTCCATGGCCATCGACCGCAAGACCATCACCGAGACGGTCTTCGCGGGCACCCGCGCCCCGGCCGACGACTTCATCAACCCGGCCATCCCCGGTTACCGTCAGGGCGCCTGCACGGCCTGCACGTACAACCCGGCCGAGGCGAAGAAGCTCTACGCCGACGCCAAGGGCCCGGCCAAGCTCGAACTCGGCTACAACGGCGACGGCGGCCACAAGGAGTGGATCGAGGCCGTCGCCAACAACCTCCGCGCCAACCTGGGCATCGAGGTCACGCCGAAGCCGTTCGAGAACTTCAAGGCCATCCTGGACGACCTGGACGCCAAGAAGTACAAGGGCCTGTTCCGTATGGGCTGGTCGATCGACTACCCGTCGGCCGAGAACTACCTGACGCCGATCTTCGGCACCCAGGCCATCTCGACCGGCTCCAACTACGGCGGCTACGAGAACAAGGAGTTCGACGACATCGTCGCCAAGGGTGACCAGGCCGCCGACGCTGCCGAGGGCCTCAAGCTCTACCAGCAGGCCGACGACATCCTGATCAAGGACATGCCGTACATCCCGGTGTACTTCTACCGGAGCAACTTCGGACACTCCCCCAAGGTCAAGGGCGTCAAGCTGAACCTGCTCAACCAGGTTCAGTGGGCCGACATCGAGAAGGCCTGACGTCATTCGCCGGGCGGACGGCTCTTGCCGTCCGCCCCTCGGAGGACTGAGCTTGGAGGCAGTCACTTGGGGCCGGGCAAACCGCGGCTACGAAGGTGACTGCCTCCACGCATGTACCGGAGGGCTTGAATGGGCCGTTATGTCATCAGGCGACTGCTGCAGGCGATACCCGTCCTGCTCGGCGCCACGCTACTCATCTTCGCGATCGTCTTCGCCCTGCCCGGCGACCCCATCCAGGCACTGGCGGGCGAGAAGCGCCTGGACCCGGCGGTGGCCGAGGTCCTGCGCGACCAATACCACCTGAATGACCCGCTGCTGCTGCAGTACTGGTACTACCTCAGCGGCGTGCTCCTGCACGGAGACTTCGGAACCACCTTCTCCAGGATCCCGGTCTCGCAGCTCATGGCCGGCAAGTTCCAGGTCACGCTGAACCTCGCGCTGACGGCTCTCGTCATGGAGGCCATCATCGGCGTCGGCCTCGGCCTGTGGGCGGCTCTGCGCCGCGGCAAGGCCTCCGACACCGCCATCCTCGCCTCGACGCTGCTGCTGATCTCCGTCCCCACTCTGGTGACGGGCTTCGTGCTCCAGCTCGTGCTCGGAGTCAAGCTCAAGCTGTGGACGGGGAGCGACATCTTCCCCGTGGCGGGCATCTCGGCCGGGTTCCGCAGCTATCTGCTGCCCGGTTTCGTGCTCGCCGGCACGTCGATCGCCTATCTCACCAGGTTGACGCGGACGAGCCTGGTGGAGACACTGCGCGCCGACTACATCCGCACGGCGACCGCCAAGGGCCTGTCCAAACGCCGCGTCATCGGCAGGCACGGACTCCGCAACGCGCTGATCCCGCTGGTCACCTACCTCGGCGCCGACCTCGGGAACCTGATGGGCGGCGCGGTCATCACGGAGACGATCTTCAACTTGCCGGGCATCGGCAACCAGCTGTTCCAATCGATCCTGCTGCGAGAACAACCGGTCGTCGTGGGCATCGTGACCGTGCTGGTGCTGATCTACATCCTGGCCAACCTGGTCGTCGACATGTTGTACGCAGTGCTCGACCCGAGGATCCGCTATGAGTAACGAAGCAAACGTCGGGCCCATGCTGCCGGAAGCGAAGTCGCTGGTCACGGAGGTCCCGGCGCCGCCGTCCCCCGAGAAGCAGGGCAGGCGCGGGAAGCAGAAGCAGGAGAAGCCCGCCAGCCTGTGGACCGACGCCTGGTACGACCTGCGTCGCCGGCCGATGTTCATCATCTCCGCGGTGCTGATCGCGATCCTGCTGGTCATGGCGTTCTGGCCGTCGTTGTTCACCTCGATCGACCCGACCAACGCCCAGACCTGCGACCTGTCCACCGCCCGGCAGCTCCCCAGCGTGGGACACCCGTTCGGCAAGGACAGCCAGGGCTGTGACGTGTTCGCCAGGACGATCTACGGCGCCCGCAACTCCATCGTGATCGGCGTGACGACCACGATCCTCACCATGATCGTGGGCGGTCTGCTCGGCCTCTTCGCCGGCTTCCGCGCCGGCGTGATCGACTCGGTCTCCTCCCGGGTCACCGAGATCTTCTTCGCCATCCCGCCGATCCTGGGCGCCCTGCTGATCGCCGCCACCTTCCGTGACAGTGGCATCAACAGCATCCTGCTGGTCATCGCGGCCCTGGCGGTGCTCGGATGGCCGATGGTGTTCCGCATCATGCGGGCCTCGGTGATCACGGCCAAGAGCCAGGACTTCGTGGTCGCCGCGCGGGCGGTGGGCGCGGGCCAGTGGCGGATCATGTTCAAGCACCTGCTGCCGAACTCGCTGGCGCCGGTGATCGTGGTCAGCACGATCAACCTCGGCGGCTACATCGCGGCGGAGGCGGCGCTGTCGTTCCTCGGGGTCGGCGTGCAGTCGCCGGACATCTCGTGGGGCCTCATGATCGCCGACGCCCGGCCGCGGTTCCTCGACGCGTCGCTGCCGCTGTTCTTCCCGGCCCTGTTCCTGAGCGTCACGGTGCTGGCGTTCATCATGCTGGGCGACGCCGTGCGCGACGCTCTCGATCCGAAGCTCAGGTAGAAGGGGGGATCAAGTGAAGAAGACGTCGACAGACGTGTTGCCCGCCGAGGGAGGGCTGGGCAACGAGCCGCTGCTCGCGGTGGACAACCTGCACGTGGAGTTCCGTACGCGTCAGGGCGTCGTGCGCGCGGTGAACGGCGTGAGCTACACGGTCAACCCCGGTGAGACGCTGGCGGTGCTCGGCGAGTCCGGTTCGGGCAAGTCCGTGACCGCTCAGGCGATCATGGGCATCCTGGACATGCCGCCGGCCGTCATCCCCAAGGGCGAGATCCGCTTCAAGGGCACCGACCTGCTCAAGCTCTCGGACGACGCCCGCACCCAGGTGCGCGGCCAGCGCATCGCGATGGTCTTCCAGGACGCCCTCTCGGCGCTCAACCCGGTGTTCACCGTGGGCTGGCAGATCAGCGAGATGTTCCGGGTCCACCGCGGCATGTCCAAGCGTGACGGCCTGAACAAGGCCGTCGAGCTGATGGACAAAGTCCGCATCCCGGCCGCCCGGCAGCGCGTCAACGACTATCCGCACCAGTTCTCGGGCGGCATGCGGCAGCGCATCATGATCGCGATGTCGATCGCACTCGACCCCGAGGTCCTGATCGCGGACGAGCCGACCACCGCGCTGGACGTGACGGTCCAGGCGCAGATCATGGAACTGCTGGCCGAGCTGCAGCGCGAGAGCCAGATGGGCATGATCCTGATCACCCACGACCTGGGGGTCGTGGCGGACGTGGCCGACAAGATCTCGGTCATGTACGCCGGCCGGATCGTGGAGAACGCCCCTGTGCACGACATCTACCGGGCGCCGGGGCACCCGTACACGAAGGGTCTGCTGGAGTCCATCCCCCGGGTTGACCTCAAGGGCCAGGAGCTGTACGCGATCAAGGGTCTGCCGCCCAACCTGCTCGACCTGCCGAGCGGATGCGCGTTCAACCCGCGGTGCCCGTACCGGCAGGACAACTGCGTGACCAGCGCCCCCCAGCTCTACGAGATCAGCGGCACGCGTGGCAGCGCCTGCCACTACTGGAGGGAGGTCCTCGATGGCGAGCAGCAGTGAGCGCATCCTCGAGGTTCGCGACCTGGTCAAGCACTTCCCCCTGACCCAGGGCATCGTCCTCAAGAAGCAGATCGGCGCGATCAAGGCCGTCGACGGCGTGTCGTTCGATCTGAACAGGGGCGAGACCCTGGGCATCGTGGGCGAGTCGGGCTGCGGCAAGTCCACGCTGGCCAAGGTGCTGATGGCGTTGGAGCGGCCGACCTCCGGGTCGGTGAAGATCAACGGCAAGGACATCGCCAAGGCCAGGGGCGGCGACCTGAAGCGCATGCGCCGCAACATCCAGATGGTGATGCAGGACCCGTACACCTCGCTGAACCCCCGGATGACCGTCGGTGACATCATCGGCGAGCCGTACGAGATCCACACGGAGGTGGCGCCCAAGGGCGACCGCCGCCGCAAGGTGCAGGAGCTGCTGGAGGTCGTCGGCCTCAACCCCGACCACATCAACCGCTACCCGCACCAGTTCTCGGGCGGCCAGCGGCAGCGCATCGGCATCGCCCGCGGCCTGGCGCTGCAGCCGGAGATCATCGTCTGCGACGAGCCCGTCTCGGCGCTGGACGTGTCGATCCAGGCCCAGGTGATCAACCTGCTGGAGCGGCTGCAGAACGAGTTCAACCTGGCCTACATCTTCATCGCCCACGACCTGTCGGTGGTCCGCCACATCTCCGACCGGGTGGGCGTGATGTACCTGGGCAAGTTCGTGGAGCTCGGCAAGGACGTCGAGATCTACGACAAGCCCGCTCATCCGTACACGCAGGCGCTGCTGTCGGCGGTGCCGGTTCCCGACCCCGAGGGCCGGGAGCAGCGTGAGCGGATCATCCTGCAGGGCGACCCGCCCTCGCCCGCCAACCCGCCGTCGGGGTGCCGCTTCCGCACCCGCTGCTGGAAGGCGCAGGAGATCTGCGCGGAGGAGGAGCCGTTGCTGCAGATCCGGACGGGGACCGGGCACGAGAGCGCCTGTCACTTCGCCGAGACGCACGACGTGGTCCACGCGGGATGACCTGAAGACCCTCCGGGAAAGCTCCCGGAGGGTCTTCTCACGTCGTGGCCACGATGGCCGAGCCGTGGCCGAACAACCCCTGGTTGACCGCGAGGCCGACGCGCGCGCCGGGCACCTGGCGCGCGCCCGCCGCCCCGCGCAGCTGGTTCGTCAGCTCGCAGAGTTGCGCGATCGCCTGGGCCGGGATCGCCTCGCCGAAGGAGGCCAGGCCGCCCGACGGATTGACCGGCACCCGGCCGCCGAGCGCGGTCTCGCCCGCCCGCAGGAGCTTGTCCGCCTCGCCCGGCGGGCACAGGCCGACGTCCTCGACCCAGTCCAGCTCCAGGGCGGTGGACAGGTCGTACACCTCGGCGAAGGAGACGTCCTCGGGGCCCAGACCGGCCTCCTCGTAGGCCGCGTGCGCGATCGCGGCCCTGAACGGCCTCTCCGGCGCGGGGACGGCGGCGCAGGAGTCGGTGGCGAAGTTCGGCAGCTCCAGGACAGCGTTGGGGAAGGTCGGCGTCACCGTGGAGACGGCCGCCAGGCGCACCGGGGCCGTCGCGCCGAGACGCCTGGCGTACGCCTCCGAGGCCAGGACGACCGCGGCGCCGCCGTCGGAGGTGGCGCAGATGTCCATCAGGCGCAGCGGGTCGGCCACCATGGGTGAGGCGAGCACCTCCTCCGCCGTGACCCGGGCGCGGTAGCGGGCCATGGGGTTGAGCGAGCCGGCGAGCGCGTTCTTGACCTTGACGGCGGCGAAGTCGTCGCTGGTGGAGCCGTACAGGGCCATGCGCCGGCGGGCGTAGAGGCCGAAGTAGGCGGGGTTGGCGGCGCCGAGGAGGCGGAAGCGCAACCAGTCGGGGTCGTCGTGCCGGTCGCCGCCGACGGGTTTGAAGAAGCCCTTGGGGGTGGAGTCGGCGCCCACCACGAGCGCCACGTCGCACAGCCCGGCCAGGATCCTGGTACGCGCGATGTCCACCGCCTGGGCCCCCGACGCGCAGGCCGCGTAGCAGGAGGCGATCCTGGCGCCCGTCCAGCCGAGCGCCTGGGCGTAGGTCGCGCCGGAGACGAAGCCCGGATAGCCGTTCCTGATCGTGTCGGCCCCCACAACGTACTGGACGTCGGTCCAGGCCACCCCGGCGTCGCGGAGGGCGGCGCGGGCCGCGGCGACGCCGTACTCGACGAAGGGGCGTCCCCACTTGCCCCATGGGTGCATGCCCGCGCCGAGCACCACCACCGCGCTCACGAGGCCCGCCCCCACATCCACACCAGCGGGCCGTCGGCCAGCGGCCCGTGGACGAGCTCCAGCTCCATGCCCACCTCCAGGTCGTTCACCGTGAGGTCCCTGACCTGGCCGAGCACCACCAGCCCCGCGCCGTCGAGCTCGACGGCGGCCAGCGTGACCGGCCGGTACGGCCGCGCCGCCACGTACGGCTCCGGCGGCGGGTAGCAGGCGTCGGTGTAGGACCAGACCCGCCCGCGCCGCGGCAGCCGGGTCTCGGCCGTCTCCTCGCCCTCGCAGCGCGGGTTGCGGCACAGGCCCCGCTGCGGCGGGAAGGCGACGGTCCCGCAGGTCAGGCAGGTGGTGCCGATGAGGTGGGTGGCGCCGTCCCCGTCGATGGCGAACCAGCCGTCGATCGCTAAGGTCATAGCCAGGAGTATCACACAAGCGCTTGCTAGGGTGAATCCCTCCGACGCCTCCGCCGGGTCGTGACCACCCGTGCCGACATGGCCGCCGCCAGCACCACCATCCCGGCCACCACCGGCGCCCTGGAGGCGGGCGGCGCGGCCGGCCCCCGCCCGAAGTACGGGCCGGGCCGGGCGGCCGGTGAGAGCGTCCCGTGCGCCAGCCGCCGGGCCTCCCGCAGGGCGAGCGGCGCGTCGGCCACCCCGTGCCCGTAGGCGCGGCTGTGGCCGCTCGTGGGCCGCCTCCTGGCGCCGCGCTCGATGGCCATGCGCACGTGGTACGGCGACAGCCCCGGATGGGCCGACCGCACCAGGGCCGCCACGCCCGCGACCATGGCCGCCGCCGAGCTCGTGCCGTCGCCCGCCACGTACCCCTCGGCGCCGTCGGCCGTGACGATGTCGGTGCCCGGCGCGACCACCGACAGATAGTCCTGGCGGTTGGAGAAGGGGGCCACCCTCAGCCGCCGGTCCACCGCGCCCACCGCGATGACGCCCGGGTAGGCGGCCGGGAAGTTCTTCCTGTTGGTCGTGTCGCCGTCGTTCCCGGCCGAGGCCACCAGGACCACGCCGCGGGCGATCGCGTACTGCACGGCCTCCTCCTCGGCCGCCGAGCCCTCCCACGCGCCGCTGCCGCCGCCGAGGGACATGCTGATCACGTCCGCGCCGTGGTCGACCGCGTACCTGATGCCCGCGGCCAGGGCGTCGCGGCGGCCGGCACGCCGTTCGGCGCGCAGCGGGTCGGTGTTCTCCAGCGTGACCCTGATCGACAGCACCCGCGCCGCGGGGGCGACGCCGACCACGCCCTCGGTGCGTCCCTCGCCGTGCCCGCGGCCGGCGATCAGGCCGGCCATGGCGGTGCCGTGGTGCCCCCACAGGCGCTTGGGCGCGCCGGTCAGGTCGGGGCCCTGGGTCACGACGCCCCGCAGGTCGGGGTGGCGGCCGTTCACCCCGGTGTCCAGCACGGCCACCAGCACGCCCGCGCCCCTGCTCTCCCGCCACGCCTCGGGCAGGCGCAGCGCCCGGAGCTGCCACTGCCGGGCCCGCGCGGCGGCGCCCACGCCGCCGGGGAGGCTCGGCGAGGCCGCCGTCCGCACGTCGTCGGTGGCGCTGGACGCCACGCCCGCGACCCCGGCCGCCAGGATCAGAGCCGGCAGCAGGGACGCGAGCACCCTCATCGGGTCAGCGCCCGGTGCAACGCCACGGCGAGCTGCCGCGCGGCGCCCCGCAGCCGCGGCGCGGCGCGTCCGCCCGGCCGGTACGCCCGCCCGTCGGCGTACCCCACGGCCGTCGCCACCAGGTAGGGGTCGCCGGAGCCGGCCAGCGCCCCGGCGAAGTACTGCCGCTCGCCGAACCGCTCGGCCGGGCCGCCGGGGAAGGCGACGGGCCGCACGGTGGCCGGGCGCACCCCGCCGTACGGGCGTGGGCACGGGCGTGGGCAGGGCGCGTCGAGCACGGCGATCCCGACGGTGGCCACGTACGTCTGGGTGCTGTCGGCGTACGTGGCCCGCAGCGCGGTCAGGCAGCCGGGCCGCACCGCGGCGGGCTGGAACGCCACCCGGCACGGCGCCTCGGGGGCCACCCCCGTCAGCACGTACGTCACCCTGGCCCCCGACGGGCTGACGCCGGGAACGGCCAGAGGGAAGATCCGCGCCACCGGCCAGGCGTGCCAGCGCTCCGGCACGGGCGCGTCTGCCTGCGGCCAGAACACGGACAGGATGGAGAGCAGCACAACGGACAGTTGGTACACGTCAACCTCGAACGGGAGAGGAGGGACGCCCGATCTGCCGTGCATTCTGGCACGTGGCCGGCGAGTCGTTCCGACGCTTCGGTAAACAGCCCGATACGCGGAGTAATTGTAGTTATGCGGTCATTCGCCCTGCGGTGTGGGCGAAAGTCGGACATGTGCCCCAGGGGGGAGCCCCAGCCGCTGCGCCGCGTCCCCGAAGTTGACCGCGATGGCGATCAGCCCCGCCGAGTCCGTGAACGCCACCAGCTCGCCCGGCGGCACCGCCGCGAACGACGTGCGGAAGGGCATCGCGAGCCGCCGCCGCCCGAGCCACACCCCCAGCGTGTCGCCCACCTGGACGCCCAGCGCGTCCAGGTCGCCCGCCGCGATCGACAACTGCGTGTTGCCGTGGCGGTCCACCGAGACGACCTCGCCCTCGACCGAGCCCTCCCGCAGCAGCGAGGTCGGCGCGGGCAGCGAGACCAGCCGCTCGACCGGCACCGGGGGGCCCAGCTCGGCCGGGTCCAGGCCGCCCGCCAGCCGCCCGGCGACCGGCGAGAAGACGTCCCGGCCGTGGAAGGTCGGCGACACCGGCCGCAGGAAGAGCTCCTCGTTGCTGAGCGCGTACGCGGCCCGCGCGCCGCCGCTGGCGTGCACCGCCCAGGACAGCAGGCCGTTGTCGGGGCCGACGAACACCCGGCCGCCCGCCTCGACCGCCACCGACCGCCGCGCGCCGCCCACGCCGGGGTCGACCGCGCCGATGTGCACGCCCGCCGGGAGGTAGGGGATGGTCTGGGCGAGGATGGCCGCGCCACGCCGTACGTCGCCGGACGGGACCAGGTGGCTCACGTCGATCACCCGCGCCTGGGGCGCGATCCCGGCGATCACTCCGTGGCAGGCGGCCACGAAGCCGTCTTCGAGCCCGTAGTCCGTGAGGAGCGTGATGACTGGGGTCACATTTCGTGACTGTACGTCCGGCAATCCGCCGTGAACAGCCGCACATCGCACATTACGATTGGCCACGGGCCGCGACGCGTGCGATGTGATCGTCGCACGCCCCTTCCCGAGGAGGACATCATGGGAGCACCGCTCAGCGGTGACAGTGCTGCCCAGGAACCGTCCAGACCACCCCTCACCGACCGCGATCTCGAACTCCTCGCCTTCGAACGCCAATGGTGGCGTCACGCGGGCGCCAAGGAGCAGGCCATCAAGGAGACCTTCGGGTTCTCGGCCACCCGCTACTACCAGTTGCTCGGCGAGCTGATCGACAGACCGGAGGCGCTGGAGCAGGACCCGATGCTGGTCAAACGGTTGCGAAGGTTGCGCTCCACCCGTCAGCGTGACCGTGCGGCGAGACGGCTCGGCATGCGCCCCTGACCGGCTGGGTACGGCAGCCGCGTGAGGAACATCCCTGGAATGGAAGCGATCCTTAAAGATCCGTCCGGCGCCGTGATCGGGCTCGACTTCGACGGAACCCTGTCGCCGATCGTGCCCGATCCCGCCTCCGCCCGGATCCACCCCGAGGCCCCCGCCGTACTCGCCGAGCTGGGCGCCCACGTCGGCGCCGTGGCCATCGTGACCGGCAGGCCGGCGGCCACCGCGCTCGAACTCGGGCCCGGCCTGGCCGACGTGCCCGGTCTCGTGGTGCTCGGCCACTACGGCTTCGAGCGGTGGGAGCACGGACGCGTCTCGGCGCCGCCGCCTCCGCCCGGCGTGCCCCGCGCCCGGGCCGAGCTGCCGCTGCTGCTCGACTCGCTCGGGCTGCACGGCGTGGTGATCGAGGACAAGGGCCGGGCGGTGGCCGTGCACACCAGGCGCGCCCCCGACCCCGAGGGCGCGCTGGCCGCGTTGCGCGAGCCGCTGGCCGGGCTGGCCGACAAGCACGGTCTGGTGATCGAGCCCGGACGCATGGTCCTGGAGCTGCGGCCGCCCGGCATGGACAAGGGCCACGCGCTCGGGCTGTTCCTGGCCGAGCGGGACGCCAGGTCCGTCATGTTCGTCGGCGACGACCTCGGCGACCTGGCCGCGTTCGAGGCCGTACGCGCCTCGGGGCTGCCCGGCGTGACCGTGTGCAGCGGCTCGGCGGAGGTGACCGCGCTGGCCGAACGGGCCGACATCGTGGTCGACGGGCCCGACGGCGTGGTGGCGTTGCTGCGGGAGCTGACGACGGCCTTCAGCCGTCCCTGAGTTCAGCCGTTCGTGAGCCGGCTCGCGGCCTTCGCCGTCTTCGAGCCGGCTCGCGGCTTTCAGTCGTTCGTGATTGGGCTGCAAGTGGCGGGTTCTACGTTGGTGCCCATGTCAAGACGATCTCTCGCTGTCGCCGCTTCGGTTGCGTCCCTGGCGGCCGTGCTCGCCGTGCCCGGGGCCGCCTCCGCCGCCCCCGCCCAGCAGCTCAAGTTGCGCGGCGGCCTGACGCTCTACATCCCGATCGAGTGGGTGGTCCACCGTCAGGGGGCCGACTATGTGCAGGTGGTCACCGGCCGTTGCGCCAAGCCGCGGGGCTGGGGCTCGCCCGAGTGCGACGCGTTCTACATCCTCGGCCCCGACGCGATCAAGCGGGGCGCGGAGGGCTTCGGACCCTACACGGGCAAGAACCCGTACTATCCGGCCAGTGACGTGCAGCCCTGCCCGTTCAACCGGAAGTGGGGCGAGGTCATCGGCCCCAAGGTCACCAGGGGCTACCGGCAGATGGGGGCCGGGCACAAGGCCGCCTACAACGCCTGGCAGGCCAAGTGCGTCAGCTACTCGGGCAACGGCGTGAAGGCCCGCTTCACGCAGCGCGAGTGGTACCTGCCGAAGAGCCGGATCCTCGTCGTGGACCAGTGGGACACGCCCGGCCTGGCCGACACGCTCAAGTACGCCGACTGGACATGAGCACCCCGGTCACCGCGACAGCGATGATCACCGGCACCAGCACGAACGCGGTCCCGGTGCCGTAGCCGTCGGCCAGCGAGCCGAGCAGCAGCGGGCCGACCGCCATGGCGGCGCCCGCCCACACGGGCGAGGCGGCCGCCGCCCGGTCCGCCCGGTCGCCGGAGGCGGCGATCAGCGAGCTCAGCGCGAGCGGGAACTGCAGCGACGCGCCCAGCCCGCTCAGCGCCAGCCCCACGTACGACAGCACCGGCGCGCCGCTCGTCCAGAACAGCAGCCAGCCGAGCGCCATCAGCCCCAGGGCGCCGACGAACAGCGGCGTGGCCGGCAGCCGCAGCGCGAGCTGCGCGCCCGCGAACCTGCCCGCCGCCATGCCGCTGACGAACGCCGTCAGCCCGGTCGCCGCGACGGCCGCCGTCACGCCCGTCCTGAGGGCGAACAGGTCGGCGGCCCACAGGTCGAACGAGAACTCCAGGGCCACGCAGCAGAACAGCACGGCCCCGGCCAGATGGAAGCGCCACCGGCCGCCCTCCCGCGCCTGGACGCCGCCCAGGGCGACCACGTCGTCCTCCCCTTCCACGCCCTGCCGGGGCGCGGGCCAGGAGCGGCCCAGCGCCAGTGCGAGCAGGACGCTGACCGCCGGGGTGATCAGCAGGGCGGCCCGCCAGCCGAGCGCGCTCTGCGCCACCTGGCTGAGCACGAACGTCGCCACGATCCCCACCAGCACGCCCACGGCGTTGGCCTCGCTGAGCGCGGCCGGTCCCGCGGGCCCGTGGTGGTCGCTGAGCTCGGCCATCGCCGCGTAGAGCATGACCGAGCCGAAGCCGCCGGCCACGCCGTAGCCCAGCAGCGTCAGGGGCAGCGCGGAGGTGGCCATGACCAGCAGCACGCCGGCGTTCATCCCGGCCAGGCCGACCCAGCACGTCACGCGTCGGCCGAGGAGCCTGGTGAGCAGGGGCAGGGTGAGGCCGGCGCCGACCGTGCCGAGCGCCATGGCGGTGCCGTGCAGCCCGGCGACGGTGGCCGTGGTGCGCTGGTCGGCGCGCAGGAGCGGCAGGGCGGCGCTGAGGCCGTACATGAAGGTGGCGAACGCGCCGAGCAGGAGATAGATCAGCCAGGTCGGACGGTCCCGGACGAGTCGGATGGGCACTGAGACCGTCGACACCCGGCAGCCTCCGTCATTGGCAGTGAATCCGACTTCTCATGTTAAAGCAGGGCATCGAGCTGGGATTCCAGCCACTTGTGCGGCGGCAGCGCGGTGGCCGCCTCGTACAGCCGGTCGCGGCGGCGCCTGCGCTCGTCCTCGGGCATCACCAGGGCCTCGTGCAGCGCGGCCGCCGTGCCGCTCACGTCGTAGGGGTTGACCACCAGCGCGTACGGCCCCAGCTCGGCCGCCGCCCCCGCCTCGCGCGAGAGCACCAGGGCGCAGCGCGGCGACAGGACGGGCCCCTCCTTGGCCACCAGGTTCATGCCGTCGCGGATGGGGTTGACCAGCAGCACGTCCGCCAGGCGGTAGGCGGCCAGCGAGCGCGGGTAGTCGTCGTTGACGTTGAGGATGACCGGGTCCCAGTCCTCGGTGGCGTACTCGTCCTCGATCTCGCGCGCGCAGCGCTGCACCGACGCGGTGTACTCGCGGTATTCGGGCAGGTCGTGCCGGCTCGGGTAGGCGAAGGCCAGGTGGACCACCTTGCCGTGCCACTCCGGATGGGCGGCCAGGAACTCCCGGTAGGCCAGCAGCCCGCGCACGATGTTCTTGGACAGCTCGGTGCGGTCGATGCGGACGATCAGCCGCCGCCCGGCCACCTGCTCGGCGAGCGCGGCCATGTGCGACTCGACGTCGGGCTCGCAGGCCCGCGCCCACAGCGCAGCGCCGTCCACGCCCAGGCTGTGCACGCCGACGCGCGTCTTCCTGCCCTCGTGGGTGACCGTGCGGGCCGCGCGGTCCACCCGCGCGCCCAGCAGCGCCTCGCAGCAGTCCATGAACGCCGCCGCCCACCGCGCGGTGAGGAAGCCCGCGTGGTCGGCCCCCAGGATGCCGTCCAGGACCTCCCTGGTCACCGCGTCGGGCAGCAGGGAGAAGTACTCCGGGGGCGCCCACGGCGTGTGGCTGAAATGGGCGATGCGCAGGTCGGGGCGCTCGGCGCGGAGCATCGCCGGGGTGAGCGTCAGGTGGTAGTCCTGGACCATCACGCGCGCGCCGTGCCCGGCCTCCTCGGCCAGCGCCAGCGCGAACGCGCCGTTGTAGTCGCGGTAGGACTCCCACTCGCGCCGGAACTTGGTGCCGAAGCTGGGGGAGTTGGGGATGTCGTACAGCAGGTGGTTGACGAACCACAGGGTCGAGTTGGCCACGGCGTTGTAGGCGCGGTGGAAGGTGGCCGCGGGGATGTCGAGCATCCGCAACGCGCCCGTGTCGTAGCCCGTCCGGTCGAGCCGGCCCCCCGGAGCGAGGCGTACGGCGCTGCGGTCGCCGTCGGACAGCGCGGCGCACACCCACAGCACGCCGTGCTCCTTGGCCACCCCCGACAGGCCCGAGACCAGGCCCCCACCACCGCGTTTCATGGTCAGCTCACCGTCGTCGTCGACGGTGAAGGAGACCGGCCCGCGGTTGGACGCCACGAGAACGCTGTTCATTTGGGCTCCCTTCGCCCATAGGATCCCAGCTATGGCGCTAGATGAGCTAACCGAGGAACTCGCCCGCTCGGCCGCGGCCGGAGACCATCGCGCGCTCGGCGAGCTCCTGGCCAGGATCGAGCCTGACGTGATGCGCCACTGCGCCCGGATCCTGCCCTATCACCAGGACGCGGAAGAAGCCTCGCAGGACACACTGCTGGCCGTGGCGCGCAACATCGGGCGGTTCGAGGGGCGGGCCAGGTTCAGCACCTGGCTGCACATCGTGACCGCCAACTGCGCGCGCACCACGTACCGGTCGCTGAAGCGCAGGGCCGCCGAGCAGACGTCGGAGGAGCTGCCGATGCAGAAGCCGGACGCGCGGCGGGTCAGCGTGATCGCCGGCTCGCGGCTCGACCTGCTCGACGCGATGGAGGCGCTGGAGGCCGACAAGCCCGACCTGGCCCAGGCGCTGGTGCTGCGCGACATCGTCCAGCTCGACTACAACGAGGTGGCCGAGCAGCTCAACATCCCGCTCGGTACCGCCAAGTCCCGCATCCACCAGGCCCGCAAGTACGTGCAGGGAGTCCTCGGGGAGGACTATCGGTGAGACAAGCTTTCTCACCTTCTGAGATGGGTGGCCGTTTCGGCCACTTGAGAAGGTAGAGTCCCTTTCGACAACTGAATATTGCTCATCCAGAGGGGTGGAGGGACCGGCCCTGCGAAGCCCCGGCAACCCTCCCGGCTTGTACTCGCGACCTGGCGAGGCCGACCGGGACAAGGTGCCAATTCCGGTTCGCGGTCAAGGTGGCCGCGGGCGAAGATGAGGGAAGGCCTCGCTTCATGTCGCTCGACTTTGGTCCTGCCGTCGCTCTGTCCTGCCGCGAGTGCGGCACGCGCTACCCCCTGGGCCCCAGCTTCGCCTGCCTGGAGTGTTTCGGGCCGCTCGAAGCGGCCTACTCCTTCGGCCAGGTGACCCGCGCGGACATCGAGTCCGGCCCCGCCAACATCTGGCGCTACCGTTCCCTGCTTCCGGTCCCCGCCGACGTGGCGAGCAAGCCCAACATGAACCCGGGCTGGACGAAGCTGGTCAAGGCCGGCAACCTCGGCAAGGCGCTCGGCCTCCGGTCCCTGTTCGTGAAGGACGACTCGGGCAACCCCACCCACTCCTTCAAGGACCGCGTGGTCGCCATCGCCGTCGAGGCGGCCAGGAACTTCGGGTTCCACACGCTCTCCTGCTCCTCCACGGGCAACCTCGCCGGCGCGGTCACCGCCGCCGCCGCGCGGGCCGGCCTCGACGCGTGCGTGTTCATCCCGGCCGACCTCGAAGCGGCCAAGATCGCCATGGCCCGGGTGTTCGGCGGCCGGCTGGTCGGGATCGAGGGCACCTACGACGAGGTCAACCGGTTCTGTTCCGAGCTGATCGGTGACCCGCTGGGCGAGAGGTGGGGGTTCGTCAACGTCAACCTGCGGCCGTACTACGCCGAGGGGTCCAAGACGCTCGCGTACGAGATCGCCGAGCAGCTCGGCTGGCGGCTGCCGGAGCAGATCGTCATCCCCATCGCCTCGGGCTCCCAGCTCACGAAGATCGACAAGGGGTTCAAGGAGCTGATCGCGCTCGGGCTGGTCGAGGACACGCCGTACAAGGTGTTCGGGGCGCAGGCGGCCGGGTGCTCGCCGGTCTCGACGGCGTACAAGGCGGGGCACGACGTGGTCCAGCCGGTCAAGCCGGACACGATCGCCAAGTCGCTGGCCATCGGCAACCCCGCCGACGGGCCGTACGTGCTGGACATCGCCCGGCGTACCGGCGGGGGCGTCGAGGACGTCACCGACCCGGAGATCGTCGCCGCGATCAAGCTCCTGGCCTCCACCGAGGGCATCTTCGCCGAGACCGCGGGCGGCGTCACGGTGGGCGTGCTGAAGAAGCTCGTCGAGACGGGCAGGCTCGACCCCGAGGCCGAGACCGTGGTCCTGAACACCGGCGACGGCCTCAAGACGCTCGACGCGATCAGCGACGACGCGCGGCCCACCGCCGTGATCCGGCCCTCTCTCGACGCGTTCCGCGCGACTGTCTGACAATCCAGGAAAGGCAACAAAAACCATGAGCGTTTCTGTGCGGATTCCCACCATTCTGCGCACTTACACCGGGGGTAACGCCGAAGTGAGTGGCGAAGGGGCGACTCTTCGTGACGTTCTCGCCAAGCTCGACTCCGACTACCCGGGGATCGGCGCGAGAATTCTGGATGAATCGGGCAAGATTCGTCGTTTTGTCAACGTTTACGTTGGCGAAGAGGATGTCCGTTTCGTCGAAGGCTTGGACACTCCCGCCCCCGAAGGCACACAGATCTCCATCATCCCCGCCGTCGCGGGCGGCTGACCGCCGGACCCCCCGACTCTTGAAGGCGCCCCTTGTGGGCGCCTTCTTGTTTTAGAACCCAATTCAACTCGAACGACTCAGCCTTCGATGAAATTAGCGGTTTGTCGATTGACTCTGTTGCCAAACCCCGTGCCACAGGTATGGTCGAGGGCGATCGTATGGCTGATTTTCCCAAAAGTCAGGCGATTACAGGTCTCGCGGAGGAATGGGCGAGATCTGCGAGCCCAGTAAGAGGAGTCGGAAGTGGCGCAGGGCACCGTCAAGTGGTTCAACGCGGACAAGGGCTACGGCTTCATCGCGGTAGACGGTGGTAAGGATGTATTCGTCCATTACTCAGCGATCATGATGGACGGGTACCGATCTCTCGAACAGGGTCAGCGCGTCGAGTTCGAGATCACGCAGGGCCAGAAGGGGCCGCAGGCGGAGTCCGTCCGCGCGGTCTGACCCACCGTCGCCGGTGTGAACCGGGCGGCACGCGCGGCAGCGCAGTCCGCGTGAGCCCGCCACTGTTTCCTCCGTCGGCTTCGCACGGCGGGCCGCACCTCCTGGGGCGGCTCGCCGTACGAACCGGTGTGCCCGATGACCTGCCCGATGACCTGGGGCAGGGGGCCCGTGGCTTGCACTCGGCAGGGTAGAGTGCTAAACAGTTCGTTGGCACTCTGTATGGCAGAGTGCCAACAACCCGGATCGAGACGATGGGGTCTGCCGAACGGAGATGCAGACCCATGCCGTCGCGGGCGTCGGCTCGGTCCAGCACACGCCACCCTGCATCTGGGAGGTCTAGCCTTATGGCAGCCAAGATGATCGCGTTTGACGAGGACGCCCGGCGCGGTCTCGAGCGCGGTATGAACCAGCTCGCCGACGCCGTCAAGGTGACCCTTGGTCCCAAGGGGCGCAACGTCGTGCTGGAGAAGAAGTGGGGCGCTCCCACGATCACCAACGACGGCGTCTCCATCGCCAAGGAGATCGAGCTCGAGGACCCGTGGGAGAAGATCGGCGCCGAGCTGGTCAAGGAAGTCGCCAAGAAGACTGACGACGTCGCCGGCGACGGCACCACCACGGCCACCGTGCTCGCCCAGGCGCTGGTGCGCGAAGGTCTGCGCAACGTCGCCGCCGGCGCCAACCCGATGGCACTGAAGAAGGGCATCGAGGCCGCCGTCGAGCGCGTCAGCGAGGAGCTCTCCAAGCTGGCCAAGGACGTGGAGACCAAGGAGCAGATCGCCTCCACCGCCTCCATCTCCGCCGCCGACCCCGAGATCGGCTCGCTCATCGCCGAGGCGATGGACAAGGTCGGCAAGGAAGGCGTCATCACCGTCGAGGAGAGCAACACCTTCGGTCTCGAGCTTGAGCTCACCGAGGGCATGCGCTTCGACAAGGGCATGACGTCGATGTACTTCGTGACCGACTCCGACCGTATGGAGGCCGTGCTCGAAGACCCGTACATCCTGATCGTCAACAGCAAGGTCTCGGCCAACAAGGACCTGCTGCCGCTGCTCGACAAGGTCGTGCAGTCCGGCAAGCCGCTGCTGATCATCGCCGAGGACGTCGACGGCGAGGCTCTGGCGACCCTGGTGGTCAACAAGATCCGCGGCCTGTTCCGCTCCGTGGCCGTCAAGGCCCCGGGCTTCGGCGACCGCCGCAAGGCCATGCTGGGCGACATCGCGATCCTGACCGGTGGTCAGGTCATCGCCGAGGAGGTCGGCCTCAAGCTGGAGACCGCCACCCTCGACCTGCTCGGCCGCGCCCGCAAGGTCGTGGTGACCAAGGACGAGACCACCATCGTCGACGGCGCCGGTGACGCCGAGGCGATCTCCGGCCGGGTCAACGAGATCCGCGCCGAGATCGAGCGCACCGACTCCGACTACGACCGTGAGAAGCTGCAGGAGCGCCTGGCCAAGCTGGCCGGTGGCGTGGCGGTCATCAAGGCCGGCGCGGCGACCGAGGTCGAGCTCAAGGAGCGCAAGCACCGCATCGAGGACGCCGTGCGCAACGCCAAGGCGGCCGTCGAGGAGGGCATCGTCCCCGGCGGTGGCGTGGCGCTGCTGCAGGCCGGCGCCAAGGCGTTCGACAAGCTCGAGCTCAACGGCGACGAGGCCACCGGCGCGGCGATCGTGAAGAAGGCTCTGGAGGAGCCGCTCAAGCAGATCGCGGTCAACGCCGGTCTCGAGGGTGGCGTCGTCGTGGAGAAGGTGCGCAACCTGACCCCGGGCGAGGGCCTCAACGCCGCTTCCGGCGAGTACGTCAACATGTTCGAGTCCGGGATCATCGACCCGGCCAAGGTGACGCGCTCCGCGCTGCAGAACGCCGCCTCCATCGCGGCGCTCTTCCTGACCACCGAGGCCGTCATCGCGGAGAAGCCCGAGAAGACCCCTGCTGCTCCGGCCGGCATGCCCGGCGGCGGCGACATGGACTTCTAGGCTTCGCCTGGTCGCTGACGCATCAGAAGGCGGTTCGGATCTCCAAGGATCCGGCCGCCTTTTGTTGTGTCCAGTGCGGTCACGTTTAGTAGTTATTGACTACGGAAAGTAACGACACGAAGTGACATTCACCGCACAAAAGGAGTAGTTACATGAATTCCCGCACCGCGCGCGTTCTCGGGCTCGGCGCCGTCATGCTGGCCGCCGCTGCCGCCATGACCATGCCGGCCGAGGCCGACGACCACGGTTACCTGGACGAGTCGCTGGAGTACGTGGACGTACCCTACTGCGCGGGCTACCTGGAGCTGTACGACCGCGACTACTGCGCCTCGCCGTCGAGGTGGACGTCGTCGGACCAGCGTGAGGACCTGTCGGACGCCTTCGAGGACGAGTCGTCCGACGATCGCGCGGACGTGTCGGACGAGAGCGAGGACACGTCGGCGAACGAGGGCGCGGACGTGTCGGACGAGAGCGAGGACGCCTCGGCGAACGAGGGCGCCGACGAGGGCGCCGACGAGGGTTCCGACGAGGGCGAGGACATGTCGGCGGACGAGCGTGAGGACACCTCGACCGACGCTCCCGGGGACATCACGTTCGCGGACGGCACCGTGCAGGACGACTGAACCCGTCTGGGTGACGCGGGGGCGTACGAGACCCGACGCGGCACCACGGCGAAGGCGCTCCGTATGCGAACGGGGCGCCTTCGCCGCGGTGTTGTGCCGAACTCGGCCCCCGAACCCGGGCCCAGAACTCGGACGCTGAACCCGGACGCTGAACTCAGACGCTGAACTCAGATGCTGAACTCAGATGCCGAAGTGCGCGATGACGTGACCGCGGGCCAGCGTGTTGGCGGTGATGTTGAAGCCGACCACGGCCGGGCTCGCGTCGCTGCCGACGCCCAGCTTGTCGACCCCGAGCGCGTGCACCGTGAAGACGTAGCGGTGGGGGTCGCCGGGCGGGGGAGCGGCGCCGCCGTAGTCTTTGGTGCCGTAGTCGTTGCGGGCGTGGACCGCGCCGGCGGGCAGGCCCTTGAAGTCGGGGCCGGTGCCCGCGCCCCTGGGGAGCTCGGCGGTGTCGCCGGGAAGGTCGAACAGCACCCAGTGCCAGAAGCCGCTGCCGGTGGGGGCGTCGGGGTCGTGGCAGGTGACGGCGTAGCCGCGGGTGCCCTCCGGGGCGCCGGACCAGCGCAGCTGCGGCGAGACGTTCCCGCCGGTCATCCCCCAGTCGTTGAAGACGTGGAGGTCGTTCAGCCGCTCGCCGTCCTGGATGTCGTCGCTCTCCACCACGAGCGCGGGGACGGAGGGCAGGTGTTCATGCGGAAGCGGTGCGGGCACGGCATCCTCCTAGGTTGACAGCTCCTTCAGGCCATCCTAGAAGCGGCCGCGCCCGCCCTCCGTCAGGCGCCGAGCTGCGCCGGGAGCGGCTTGTCGTGCAGGACCGTGAGCGAGGTGACCGCTCGGGTCAGGACCACGTACAGGCGGGCCAGGCCGCGGGGCTCGGCCTCGACGATGTCGGCGGGCTCGACGACGATCACGTGGTCGTACTCCAGGCCCTTGGCGAGCGTGGCGGGCACGATCAGCAGGCGGTGCTCCTGCGCCGAGTCGGGGTCGAGCACCGCGTGCGGCAGGCCGGACAGCGCCTCGGAGACCGCGGCGACCATCGCGTCGGGGACGATGACGCCGATCGAGCCCTCCCTGGCCAGCACCTCCCGGGTGGCCTCGGCGACCGTGCCGCCCTGCCGGACCGTGAGCGAGCCCGCGCCCGGACGCAGCGACCGCGGGGCGGCCAGTGCCGGGGCGATCGAGGGCAGTAGGCGGGCCGCGTAGTCGAGCACCTCGCGCGGCACGCGGAAGCCGAGCGTCAGCTCGGTCACCTCGCCCTCGTCCTGGCCGAGGTGCTTCAGCACGGTCTCCCACGAGCTGGTGGACCACGGAGTGGTGCCCTGGGCCAGGTCGCCGAGCACGGTGGCCGAGCCGTTGCGGCAGCGCCGGCCGAGCGCCCGCAGCTGCATCTCCGACAGGTCCTGGGCCTCGTCCACGACGAGGTGGCCCAGGGACGGCGTGCGTTCCATGAGGTCGTTCAGCTCGTCGAGGAGCGCGCCGTCGGCGGCCGACCATTTGGCCGACTTCCAGCTCCGATAAGGCTTCCGCCAAAGCAGCATTTCCTGCTCGTCGGGCGACAAATCGGTTTTGGCGGCTTTAGTGAGGAATTCTGGGTCTGACAGCAGGCGGTGAAGGACCTGTTCGGGCGTCAGTTTCGGCCACACGGCCTCGACGAGCTGCTTGACCGGCTTGGACCTGGCCACCGCGTCCTGGACCCGGTCGTCGGGCGACTCGCCGCGCTGCTCCATGCGTACGAGCACCTGGTGGGCCAGGCGCTGGGCCAGCGCGGCCCGCCCCGGCAGGTAGCGGGTGGTGCCGCGCAGGGACGCCACCATCTCGCGCACCTCGTGATCGGCGACCCGGTAGCGGTAGGCGCCCTTCGTGAAGACCAGGCCGTCCTCGGGCTTCACGATGTGCATCCAGAGCGCCCGTTCGAGCACCGCGGCCATCCTGGCGTCGCCCTTGACCGCGGAGACCGCCGGGTCCTCCTGGGCGGCGTGCTCGCCGAGCAGCCCGGCCACCGTGGTCTGGTCGACCTTGACCTCGCCCAGCGCGGGCAGGACGGAGGAGATGTAGGACAGGAACGCCCGGTTCGGTCCGACGATCATCACGCCCGACCTGGCCAGCCGCTCGCGATGGGTGAACAGCAGGTACGCGGCCCGGTGGAGGCCCACGGCGGTCTTCCCGGTGCCGGGGGCGCCCTGGACGCACACGGTCTGGGCCAGCGTCGCGCGGACGATCTCGTCCTGGTCGGGCTGGATGGTGGCCACGATGTCGCGCATCGGGCCGGTGCGCGGGCGTTCGATCTCCTCGGTAAGGATCTTCGAGGGGCCGACCTCGCCGCCCTCGCCGAGCGGCTCGTCCTCGAACGCGGTCAGCGCGCCGCCGTGGTACCCGAAGCGGCGGCGGCGTACGACGCCCATGGGTTCGGCGGGGCTGGCCTGGTAGAACGCGCGGGACACCGGCGCGCGCCAGTCGATGACCAGCGGCCGGCTGGTGCCGTCGTGCACGTGGCGGCGGCCGACGTAGATGGTGACCGGCAGGTCGTCGCCGCCCTCGCGGTCGAGCCGGCCGAAGAACAGCGGCGTGTCCGGATGGTCGGCCAGGGCGGCCACGCGCTGGTCCAGCAGCGACTGGAGGATCTGCTGCGAGACCCAGTCGCCGGCCGCGTCGGCCGACAACGACTGGGCATGGGCCCGCATCGCCGTGAGCGCGGCCCTGGACTCGGCCAGGTGGGCCTGCTCGGCGGAGAGCACGTCGGAGGGTATGTCGGGGGCCAGTTGATGTGCGGGCACGCGGAAGCGCCTCCCAAGGTCGGAAACGGAGGTGGTCAAGGCAGCGAATCGACCAGTTTAGCGGCGGCCTTCCGGTGGCTCCAAAGCATTTACCTGTCCCCGGCGGGGTAAGGAGGGAAGGTGGCGCGGCTTCGCCTCGGCTTCTCGCCGATGATCCCCACGGTCGCGAGCTTCCTGCTGGCGGCGCTCTGGGGCCTGTCGGTCTTCGCCGGCTGGGGGCTGGAGGCGTTCTGCGCGGGCGGCGGGCCCTCGTCGGCGTGCTCCCAGCGCCTCGGCACGGTCTCCACGGTGTCGGGGGTGTTCGCCGCGGTGGCCGCCTGCTCCACGCTGGCCGCCTGGCTGGTCCCCGCGTCGCGACACGACCCGCGCACGTTCGGCCGCCTCATGGGGACGGGCGTCGCCACGTGGATCGTCGCCGGAGGGGTGCTGTTCCTCGGCGGCCTGCTCGCCAGGTAGGTCCTGGCGTCAGCTGGACGCCAGGGCCACTGTGGGAGGCAGGTGGGAGGCCCTGATCGCCGGGTAGATCCCGGCGATCGCGCCGACGGCCAGCGTGGCGGCGAAGGCGCCGGCCAGCACCCACGCGGGCACCGTGGGGGGCCAGCCCTGCCACAGGGCGTACCCGGCGGTCACCAGTCCGCCGAGTGCGAGCCCTGCCACTCCGCCGAGCACCGACAGCAGCAGCGACTCTGTCAGGAACTGGATTCTGATCTGCCCACGTGTGGCGCCCAGCGCGCGACGTAGCCCGATCTCTTTGCGGCGCTCCAGCACCGAGATCACCATCGTGTTGGCCACGCCCACGCCGCCGACGAGCAGTGCGACTGCGCCAAGTCCGAGCAGCAGGTTGGTGAAGGTGCCCGCGGTGGCCGCGCGGGCGACCAGCGCGTCCGACGGGCGGGAGACCGCGATCTCGTGCGGTCGCTCCGGGCTGACCGTCCGCGCAAGCATGCCTCTGACCTGCTCCACCGATTCCTCACTCGACCGCTCGTACACGGTGGTGGGGTGACCGTCGAATCCGAGCCGCTCCTGCGCGACCGGGAAACCGATCAGCGCGGCACGGTCGATCTCCGGCGCGAGCGGCACCGGGGCGAGGATCCCGGTCACGGCGAACCACCGGTCGCCCACCCACACCTGGACTCCGGTACGGCTGACACCGAGCCGCTGGGCGGCGACCGAGCCGAGGACGACGGCCGGCTGGCGGGCGATCGCCTCGTCGAACCAGCGTCCGGTGCCCACGCGTCCATCGAGTGTGCTCAGCAGGTCCAGGGAGGTGGCCTGAACGGTCAGCCCGCCTGTGTCCTCCTTGGGGATGCGGTCGGTCCTGCGGACGCTCGCGTCCACGGTGCCGGTGACACTGGCGTCGGTGACGCCGGAGATCCTGCGTACCATGAGGGCGGCGTCCGGATGCAGCTTGACCGGATCGCCCATGAGCGCCTTGCCGGGTTCCACCCGCAGCAGGTTGGTGCCAAGCTGATCGAGCTGACGCAGCAGCTGCTCCTGGCCGGACGCCGAGATGCCGATCACCGAGATCATCGTCGCGATGCCGATGGCGATACCGAGCGCGGACATCACCACGCGCGATGTTCTGGCCCGCAGGCCCGCGGCGCCGACCCTGGCCACGTCGCGTGGCCGTAGGCGGACGGGTGCGAGTGAGGTCATGCGTCCTCCCCGATGCTGCCGTCCTGGATGCGGACCCGTCTCGGGCACCACTGAGCGATGTCCATGTCGTGAGTGATCATGACGATGGTGGTGCCCGCGGTGTGAAGCTCGCGCAGAACGGCGAGCACCTGCCGGCCCGAGGCGGAGTCGAGGTTGCCGGTGGGTTCGTCGGCGAGCAGCAGCGGCGGGTCGCCGACGACGGCTCGGGCGATCGCCACGCGCTGCTGTTCGCCCCCGGACAGCTGGTGCGGACGGTGGTCCAGCCGGTGAGCGAGGCCGACGCGTTCCAGCGCCGTCCGGGCGCGTTCGCGGCGTTCGGTCAGCGGACGTCCCGCGTAGAGGAGGCCGTCAGCCACGTTGTCGAGGATCGGGACCCCGGCGGCCAGGTGAAACTGCTGAAAGACGAAGCCCAGGTGGAGCGCGCGCAGGACGGACAGCTGGCGATCGGTCAGCGTGCTGACGTCGTGCCCAGCGATGCGGACGGTGCCAGACGTGGGGCGATCCAGGGTACCCAGGAGGTTGAGCAGCGTCGACTTGCCCGATCCGGATGGGCCGATGATGGCCAGCAGCTCTCCTTCGGCGACCTTCAGGTTCACGCCGCGCAGCGCCTCGACAGTGTCGTTGTGGCGTTTCCTGACGTTCTCGACCTCAATGATCATGTAGCCGGCACCCCGACCTTCATGCCCGCTTCCAGCCCAGGGCCGAAGATCTCGACACGCCCTCCGCCATACGCACCGGTCTTGACGGAGACCACGCGCCCACCGATCTCCACCCCGTAACCACCGTCGGCGGTGGCCAGCAGCGCCTCGACAGGGACGCTCAGGACGTCGCGCCTGCTGATGCTCTCCAGCAGCACGGTGACGGGCGTCTGGTCAGCGAGCCCACTCTTGAGCTTGGCGAGCCGGACGCCGACGTCGATGGTGGCGTCGCCCTCGCGCGACTTGGCCACCGCGCCGACCGTGACCAACGTCCCGGCGACCGTGCCGCCGCCGGGCAGCTCCACCTTCACCATGGCGCCCTTCCTGGCCAGCGCAAGGTCGGCGACGTCAAGGTCGAGGTGGACGAGGCGGTCGGTGCCGGTCGCTGCGAACACCTGGCGGCCAGGGGAGATGCTGTCACCGACTGCCACGTCCGCCTTCGCGATTCTGATCTTCGATGGCAGGAACACGACCTGCTCGGCGTCCACGACTCCGGTCTGCGGGAGGCCGGCGCGCTTCTGCCACGCCCGTACGGCGCGAGCGGTGGCCCGCGAGAACCGGTCGTCGATGGTGACGTCCTTGCCGTAGCCGAGCGCCTTCAGTGCCTTCTCCAGCTGGCGAACGTCGGGCCCGCCCTTGGCTCCCTGGCGGAGCGGCCGGTAGAGCGGCAGCTTGCCGTACATCAGCACGACGGGCTTGCGGTCCACGCGATAGAGCACCTGGCCCTGACGCAGGATCCGGCCAGGGGCGGCCACCGCTGTGATCGTCCCGGCGATGTGACCGCGCACGGCTTGCTCTCCCGTGAAGATGATCTTGCCGGAGAGCGAGGTCGTGTCGGTCAGGTCACCGCGGACGACGTCCGCCGTGGCCTGTGGTGGCGGCGAAATGGCGGCCGTGTCGCTCTCGCCGCCCATGGACAGGGCGGCGGCGGTTCCCGTCACCACAGCCGCAGCGGCGGCCAGGCCGACGAGCATGCGTTTCATCTCTGTTCCTTTCATCGAGGCAGCAGGTGACGGCACTCGTTCTGCGCCTTCTCGAAGGCCGCGCGGTCCTTGTCGTCGACGTCGACCTGGTAGTTGCCGGTCTTGGGGTCGGGGTCGTGAACCTTCATGCCGCGCTCTCGCATGCACTTGGCGAATGCGGTCACGGCGTCGATGTAGGCGGCGTCGACCTTCTTGGCCAGCCCCCCGGCCTCCCTCCACTTGGCGCAGGTCTGCTGGGCCTTGTCGAAGGCGGCGAGGTCCTTGATGGCGTAGCCCTCATCGCCGACGGTGTCCGGAAAGTCGTCGATGCCGTTGTCGCGCACGCACTGGGCGAACTTCACCTCGGCATCGGAGGCGTAGAGCGACTGCTGGGCCTGGGGCGAGGCCTGCGTGCCGCCTCCAGAGCACGCGGTGGCCAAGGCGAGCAGGAGCAGGGCGGTGAGCTTCTTCATGGATCCCCTCGATCCGGCTGGTGGTGGATGCGAGTCGAGTAGATCCGGATCGCCCTAACATCGCAGTTACGCGATCGTGTTATGTCGGGGTTATGCCGCGTTCGGCAGGTTTGGCATCTTCAGGTGAAGGAGGGACTTCCTTGCGCGTGTTGATCGTCGAGGACGAGGAGATGCTCGCGGATTCGATCGCCGAAGGGCTGCGTGCCGAGGCGATGGCCGTGGATGTCGCCTATGACGGGGAGAGCGCGCTCGAACGACTCGGCGTCCACGACTATGACGTGCTCGTCCTGGACCGTGACCTGCCTGGCGTGCACGGTGACGACGTCGCCAGGACAGTGGTCGGATCTGAATGCGCTGTGCGCGTTCTCATGCTCACTGCCGCCTCGGACGTGCCGTCCAGGGTCTCGGGGCTGTCGCTGGGCGCCGACGACTACCTCACCAAGCCGTTCGCCTTCGAAGAGCTGCTGGCCCGCATCCACGCACTGGGCCGACGCGCTTCGCGTGCCGACCCGCCGCAGCTGGAACGCTCCGGGATCCGGCTCGACCAGGCCCGCCGCGAGGTCTACCGCGACGGGCGCTACGTCGCGATGGCCCGCAAGGAGTTCGCCGTGCTCGCCGAGCTGCTGAAGGCAGGTGGCACCGTCGTGTCCGCCGAGCAACTGCTGGAGAAGGCCTGGGACGAGAACGCCGACCCCTTCACCAACACCGTGCGGGTGACGATGATGCGCCTGCGCCGCAAGCTGGGCGAGCCTCAGGTCATCGAGACCGTCCAGGGAGTGGGGTACCGGATCCTGTGAAGCTGTCCGTCCGCCTGCGGCTCACGCTGCTGTACAGCGGAATCTTCTTCATCTCCGGCGTGCTGGTGCTGGGCATCAGCTTCCTGATCGTCCGGGGAATCCTGGACGACACCCGCCTCAGGCTGCAGGCCGCCCCCGAGTTCTTGCCCAGCCATGCCGTCCTGGAGCCGAGCGGGAAGGTGGTGCTGGTCAAGGTCTCCAAGCGGGACGTGCTCAACGGCCAGCAGAACTACGAGCAGGCGACGATGACCCGCTTCCTCCTCCAGGCCGGGCTGGTCGTCGTCCTGCTGGGGGCGCTCGCCACGATTGCGGGCTGGATGGTGAGCGGGCGCGTCCTCAAGCCCCTCTACCAGGTCACCGATACCGCGCGGCGGGTCGCCCACGGCCACAATCTCGCCGAGCGCATCGCCTACACCGGCTCCAACCATGACGTGAAGGACCTGGCCGACACCTTCGATTTGATGCTCGCCCGCCTGGCGCACGCCTTCGACGTGCAGAAACGTTTCATCGCCAACGCCTCGCACGAGCTGCGCACACCCCTGGCGATCAACCGGACGCTGGTGGACGTGGCTCTGCGCAGGCCCGACGCCACCCCTGACACCCAGCGGCTCGGCGAATCACTGCTGGTCGTCAACACTCGGCACGAGCGTCTCATCGACGGCCTGCTCGCGCTGGCCGAGAGCGACAGGCCCGTCCTGGAACGCCATCAGCCCGTGGACCTGTCCGAGGTCGCCTCCCACGTCGTCGACCACGCCGGTGAGGAGGCCGACGCCAAGAGCATCGTCCTGCACCAGGCGCTGACGCCCGCGCCGACCAAGGGCGACCCCGTCCTGCTCGAACGGCTGGCGCAGAATCTCGTGGAGAACGCCATCAGGCACAACGTCCAGGGCGGCGAGGTCTGGGTGACGACCAGGCTGAGCGACGGCGAAGCGGAGCTGTCCGTGGCCAACAGCGGCCCGATCGTGCCCGCCTACGACCTGGAAACGATCTTTGAGCCGTTCCGCCGCCTGCGAGCCGACCGGGTGCGCTCCGACCGCGGCACCGGGCTGGGCCTGTCCATCGTGCGTGCTACCGCCCGAGCCCATGGAGGCACGGTGGTGGCCGAACCACGCGAGGAAGGCGGGCTGACGGTGACCGTGCGCCTGCCCTCATCGCCCCCGCTGTGACGCCGTTGCCCACATGACCCGCACCGGGCTGAGCGGTGTCGGTGTGCTACCCGGCGGTGGCGGCATAGCTGCGGAGGAAGGCCTGCACGCCCGCGGTGACGAGCCGGGTGATCTCCTCCGTGGAAAGCGGTATGGCGCCGTAGAAGGTCTGCTGGTTCACGTCGGTGACGGTCAGCAGGGTGAGGTGGGCGGCGGCAACGTCGGCGTCGTCGATCCGTAGCAGGCCGCGCTCGGCGATCCGGCGCAGGTACGGCGCCAGGCGCAGGTGCCCGGTCTGCGGGCCGGCCGCGACCCATGCCTTGAGGATCGGCGGTGGGATGTGGGCCGCCTCCGCCTCGATGGCCCGCACCAGCGCGAAGTGGTCGGGGAAGGCGGTGACCGCGGCGACCCGGTCGAGGGAGAAGTCGATCAGGTCCTGCTCCAGATCCACGATCTTGTGCAGGTGTCGGTCCATGATCTGTGCGATCGCTGCGGTGACCTCGTCCGCGCCTTCCAGCGCGACGGTCAGGAACAGTTGCTCCTTGTCGGTGAAGTGCCGGTAGATGGTCCGTTTGGACACCCCCGCCGCCGCGGCGATCGCGTCCACGCTGGCCCGGGTGTAGCCGTCGCGGCCGAACACGCGACGGGCGGCACGGGTGATCGCCTGGCGCTTTTCCGGTCGGCCGTACGGCTCGGCCTGGCGCAGGGTCATCAACGTCCTTCCCGCTGGAAACTCCTCGGTGCAGTGTAGGGGCGTCCGGGGCTCTGGCGGGCCTTGCGGGCCAGGGCGTCGAGCAGTTCGCGCAGCAGGTCGGTGGTGTCGGGGTCGGTCAGTCGGCGGTCGTGCGTGAAGCGGGTGTCGCAGTGGAAGACCGTCACCTCCGGCTTGACGACGACTTCCGCTCCCACCGAGGCCAGGATCTGGCGAAGGGCGAGCTGGGCGCGTACCGAGCCGAACGGTCCAGGCGAGGCGCCGGCGATGGCCACGGGCTTGCCCCGCAGCAGCCCTTCGGGGGCCGTGCTGGCCCAGTCGATGGCGTTCTTCAGCGCGGCCGGAACGGAGGCGTTGTGCTCCGGCGTCGCGATCAGCAAGGCGTCGGCCGCGGCGATGCGGGCGCGCAGCGTCGTGACCGACGCCGGTGGCGTGCCGGTGTCCAGGTCCTGGTTGTAGAGAGGCAGCCGGCCCAGGTCGTGATCGATGTCGATGACGAACCCGCCGGGTTCGAGCGCGCGGGCCGCGTGCAGCAGGGCCGTGTTGTGGGAGTCCGCGCGCAGGCTGCCGGACAAGGCCAGGACGGTGAGCTCGGGCATGTCTCTCCTCGGGAGTTCAGGCAACGCGACCAAAGTACACTAGTCAGTGTCAATCGGAAACCGGTTGGTGTACTTTGAGGCGGGTGACCCCCGCAATCGCGCAGAAGAGACACATCGCCGTCCTTTACCTCGCTCTCCTGGCCACGCCGACCTCACTCAGCGCCAACAGCACCATCACCGTCATCCCCGAGCTGGCCCGTGCCATGGGCGTCTCAGCCGCCGAAGCCACCTGGGCCGCCACCGCCTTCGGCTGGGGCGGCGTCCTCGGCGCTCCGCTCACCGCCGCGCTGCTGCGCACCCGCGGCATGCGCGCCGCCACACTCGTCAATGCCACCCTCATACTTCTCGGCACACTTCTGGTGGCCGGCGCACCCGCGCTGCCGGTGTTGCTCGCCGGCCGCGCCGCCCAGGCCGCCGGCGGAGGAGGCCTGGTCTCCATCGCCATCACCTTGGCCGGGACCGCCTCGCGAGCAGGCGCCATCACCGCCGGGGTCGGATTGGTCGGCGCGTTCGGCCCGCTGGCCGGCTCGACCTTGTCGGTGATCTCCTGGCGGGTGCCGCTGCTGCTGTCCCTGCCCGCGCTGCTGGCCGTCCCCGCCGTCCTCCGCCACGCCGCGCATCACGGCAGCCGGGGAGCCACCGCCGCCCGCACCGACGTCATCGGGGTCCTGCTGGTGGTGATGCTGGTCAGCGCCTTGGTCCTGATCCCGCGTCTGGAACTGACGGCGGCTGCCGCCGCCGCCGTGACCGGCCTGCTGCTGACCCTGCGCGTCCGCAGGAAGCCCGCGGGGTTCGTCCCTCGGCCGGTCATCCGCTCCCGGGCGTTCGTCACCGCGGCAGCGGCGGCCGGCACGCTGTCCACCTCCTACTTCGCCCTGCTCTACACCGTGCCCCGGCTGCTGGAACACCATTGGACGACCGAGCGGATCGGGCTGATGACGCTCATGATGTTGACCGCCGGCTCGATCGCCTCACTGTGGTTCAGCCGGTGGACCTCCCGGCTCGGTGCGGCCGTCACCCGACCTGTCTTGCTGACCACGGGCGCCGTGGCTGTCGCCCTGCCGCTGCTCTCCCCTTGGCCGGTGCTCGTCGTGGCGTCCACCGCGTTCGCGGTGTTCGCCGCCACAGCGGCGATGGCCTGGTACGCGGCCCGCGTCGGCGAGGTCGTGCCGCACGAGCACCGGGCCACCGCCGTGAGCCTGTTCACCCTCTGCTACCAGCTGGGCGGCGCCTTCGGCCCGGCACTGGCCACACTCCTGCTCGCGTGAACCGACCCGGCGTCAGAGCCGAACTCTCGATCAGCCCATTGGCGACTGGCTGGAGCCGTAGGAGTTCCGGGGCCAGGTAGCGAACCCGGCAAAGAACGTATCTCTGAGCGAACGTGGGAATACCGAAAAAGTCGGGCATTTCAGGTGCGTTTGTCGGATCATGAGGGTATGTCGCAGGCGGCGTGATAGTACGCAGGTGAGGGGGGTGGTTCGATGTCGACGACCCGTGGAGTCTCGTGGACGTGACATAAACGCCGTGCCTGGCCGCTCAGGCAACGAGCGGCCGGGCCTTCAACCCCGTCACACCTCGTCGTGCACGTCGTCGGCGTCGATGATCTGGTACGCGTACCCCTGCTCGGCCAGGAAGCGCTGCCGGTGGGCGGCGAACTCCTGGTCGACCGTGTCCCTGCTGACCACCGTGTAGAACCGGGCGCCACCGCCGTCGGCCTTGGGCCGCAGCACCCGTCCGAGCCGCTGCGCCTCCTCCTGCCGTGACCCGAACGTGCCCGACACCTGGATCGCGACGGCCGCCTCGGGCAGGTCGATGGAGAAGTTCGCCACCTTCGACACCACCAGCACCTGGATCTCCTTGTCGCGGAACGCCTGGTAGAGGCGCTCACGCTCCTTGACCCTGGTCTCGCCCTTGATGACCGGCGCGTTGAGGTGCTCGCCGAGCTCGTCGAGCTGGTCGATGTACTGGCCGATGACCAGCACCTGCTCGCCCAGATGCCGCCGGACCAGCGCCTCGGTCACGTACGTCTTGGACGGCGTGGTGGCGCAGAAGCGGTAGCGCTCCTCGGCCTCGGCCATCGCGTACGCCAGCCGCTCCTCGTCGGTCAGCGTGACCCGCACCTCGACGCAGTCGGCGGGCGCGATCCAGCCCTGGTTCTCCATCTCCTTCCACGGCGCGTCGTAGCGCTTGGGGCCGATGAGGGAGAACACGTCGCCCTCGCGGCCGTCCTCGCGCACGAGCGTCGCGGTCAGGCCCACCCGGCGGCGGGCCTGGAGGTCGGCGGTCATCCTGAAGATCGGCGCGGGCAGCAGGTGGACCTCGTCGTAGACGATCAGGCCCCAGTCGCGCGCGTCGAACAGCTCCAGGTGGCTGTAGACGCCCTTCCGCCTGGTGGTCATCACCTGGTACGTGGCGATGGTGACCGGGCGGATCTCCTTCTTGTTGCCGGAGTACTCGCCGATCTCGTCCTCGGTCAGCGTGGTGCGCTTGAGCAGCTCGGTCTTCCACTGGTGGGCGCTGACCGTGTTGGTCACCATGATCAGCGTGGTGGCCTGCGCGTGGGCCATGGCCGCCGCGCCCACGATGGTCTTGCCCGCGCCGCAGGGCAGCACGACCACGCCGGAGCCGCCGTGCCAGAAGGCGTCGGCCGCCTCGCGCTGGTAGGGGCGCAGCTCCCAGCCGTCCTGGAGCAGCTTGATGGGGTGGTGCTCGCCGTCGACGTAGCCGGCCAGGTCTTCGGCGGGCCAGCCCAGCTTGAGCAGCGCCTGCTTGACGTTGCCGCGGTCGCTCGGGTGCACGATGACCGAGTCGGCGCCGAGACGATCGCCCAGCATCGGCTGGATCTTCTTCGAGCGCAGCACCTCTTCGAGCACCGCGCGGTCGGTCGAGGTCAGGACCAGGCCGTTGACCGGGTCCTTCTCCAGGCGCAGGCGGCCGTAACGGGCCATGGTCTCGGCGATGTCGACGAGCAGCGCGTGCGGCACCGGGTAGCGGCTGAAGCCGATCAGCGCGTCGACGACCTGCTCGGCGTCGTGGCCGGCGGCACGCGCGTTCCACAGGGCCAGCGGCGTGACGCGGTAGGTGTGGACGTGTTCGGGCGCGCGTTCGAGCTCGGCGAACGGCGCGATCGCCTTGCGGCACGCGTCGGCCTTCTCGTGGTCGACTTCGAGCAGCAGCGTTTTGTCCGACTGGACGATGAGCGGGCCGTCGTTCACGGACATCCCTTCCTACGGTTGACCCTTATCCAACACACACGACGGCAGGAACAGTCCCGGAACGGGTAATCGATCAGTCGTCCAGGCGGCCGGTGAGGCCCAGGAAGAGGAAGAGCGCGACGTTCAGCACGAGACCGGTGCCGAACAGCACCCAGCTCCAGAGCAGCAGCGAACGGGCGCTCCCGGGCTGCTCGCGGGCCCGCGTCAGCGCCACGGCGGCGAGGATGCCGCCGGGCAGCCCGAGCACGTTGAGGCAGGAGGCCAGGGACAGGAAGTTGAGCACGACGGCGACGATGGCGCCGGCCTGCGGGCCCTCGTCGCGCCGCGGCGGGACGCCGTAGCCGTAGCCGTACTGCGGAGGTGGTTGCCCGCCGTAGGGCGCCCCGTAGGGCAGGTACGGGTAGCCGGACGGATCTTCTTGACTCACGTTCACCTCCAGACACGTCAACGTTTATCACGGAATACGGACGCGCCTGGCCCGGTGTGCGCGGAAGGTCAGAACCGGCCGCGCAGGGCCTTCCTGTCGAGCTTGAGCACGCTGGTGACCGGGATCGACTCGACGAACCGCACCTCGCGCGGGTACTTCACCCGTCCGACCCGGTCGCGCGCCCACTCGATCAGCTCCTCGGCGCTCTCCTCGGCCCCCGGCCTGAGCTGCACGAACGCCACGACCTCCTCGCCCAGCCGCGGGTCGGGGCGGCCGACGACGCCCGACATGACCACATCGGGATGCTGGTTGAGCGCGTCCTCGACGTCGCGGGGGAAGACGTTGAAGCCGCCGCGGATGATCAGGTCCTTCTTGCGGTCGACGATGTAGAGGTAGCCGTCGTCGTCCACGCAGCCGAGGTCGCCGGTGCGCAGCTCGTCGCCGTCCAGTGCGGTGCCCTCGGGGTCGGGCTCGTGCTCGCCCCAGTAGCCGAGCATCAGCGAGTCGCCGCTGACGCAGATCTCGCCGACGTCGCCGCACTCCACCGCCTCTCCGGCGGAGTCGCGGACGGTGATCGTGTAGCCCGCCAGCGGCAGGCCGACGCTGCCGGGCCGTCGCCTGCCCGGCGGGTTGAAGGTGGTGACGGCGCTGGTCTCGGTCAGGCCGTAGCCCTCCAGGATCTGCGTGCCCGGCATCCGGCGCTCGAACTCCTGCAGCGCCTCCCGGCCCAGCGGCGCCGCGCCGCAGGTGAGGTAGGCCAGGTCGGGGAGCGGGTGGGCCTCCAGCGGCTCGGCGAGCAGCATGTGGATCATCGCGGGGACGACGGTGCCGTACTGGACGTGCTGCTCGGCGGCCAGGCTCAGGAACGCCTTCGGCTCGAACCAGCGCATGAGCACGGCCTGCTGGGGTTCGGTCGCGTGCAGCCCGGCCACGGTGATGATCAACCCGTACGCGTGCGAGAGCGGCACAGGCACAATCGCACGATTTTTCCCCTCTTGGTGGGAAATTTCGTATGCGTCCTTGGCGACCTTCCACAACCCGCGATGGCTCAGCATGACGCCCTTGGCGACGCCCGTGGTGCCGCCGGTGTACATGAGCGCGGCCAGGTCGCCGGGGTCCCTGCGCACCCGTTCGTGCTCGGCGGCGGTCTCCAGCTCGGCCGTGTCCACATATATGGGGACGTCCACCGCGGTGGCCCGTACGGTCTCGGCCAGCTCGGGCGAGGTGACGACCGCGGACGCGCCGCTGTCGAGCAGGATGTGCCGCAGTTCCTCGGCCCCAACCAGGAAGACCACGGGCGTCACCACCGCGCCCGCCGCCCACAACGCCTGGTAGACGATCGGGACCTCGGGGGAGGTCGCCATCATCACGACCACCCGGTCACCCGGCCGGATCCCGGCCTCGACGAACCCGCCGCACATCCGCCGCGCACGTTCGGCGAGCGCATGGCTGCGGTGCCAGACCCCGTCGTAGAACACCGAGTCGTGGTCGTCGAACCGGTTCCATGACTCCTCGGCCAGCTGGCCCAGCGTTTGCTCGGTCACATGCACAACCTGATGGGACGGCCCGTGCGCAGTCAACCCTGATCGTCCTCGTGTTCGCCCTTGACTGACGATTGTGGATGATGCTCTCATGCCGAGTAAATGTCCAATATCGGCCTAGAGGGTCATTCGAGTTTTCGGGTGGCGCTAGATCGTGTATTGGTGAGATAAGTAGGGATCCGTGCTACCAGATGGCACCTACTTCGGTTTTGTCACCGGCCCGTCGCCCAGAGCAATGGAGGACATGATCGACATGCGCGCGCCGGCGGCCGTGGCCGCGAGCTTCGCGAGGAACGCCTGGTCGGAACGGCGGCAGCCAGGCGGCGCACGCTCAATCCATAAGCCGGGGAAACAACTTGCCGGACAAAAAGTTTCGGGAAAAACTTTTTCCGTAGACAACTTTCCCGTCAGGCCCGAGGGGACTTCGTGATCGACACGCCTGAACCAGGCGGGACCGACCTCGACGACAAAACGCTCACCCAGAGCGTGATCGCCATCATCGAGCAGCTCGGGCCCCTGGTCGTCCCGGTGGCCCGCGACCTCGACCGGCGCGCGGCCGACACCCTGCTGCGTTCGTACCTGGAGCCCGCCGGCTTCGCCGACGCGGTGCGCCGGCTGTCCATGCGCCACCTGCTCGTGCTGGTGGGGGAGGCGGACATGGGCAAGCGGCTCGGCGCCATCGCCCTGCTGTCGCGCATGTCGCTGGCCGAGGGCAGGATCACCGTGCTCTCACCCGCCGGCAGCGCCGCCGACCTGCTCTCCAGGACCGAGTACGGGCCGGGGCGGGCGTACCTGCTGCACGACTGGATCGCCGGCAGCACCGACCGGATCGAGCTGCTCAACCTGGCCCGCAAGCTCGCCGAGCTGGGGTCGTACCTGGTAATCACCAGGAACGGCGACCCGTCGCAGGCGGTCGAGGTGGAGCAGCCGTGGGGCGCCCCCGACTCCGGTGACCTGTTCGACCTGTACCTGAGCGCGTTCGGCGGCCGGAACGCGCCCGCCGGGGCCGCCACCGCCCGGGTCCGCGCGCTGGCGCTGCCCACGCCCGCCGAGGTCGTCCGCCTGGCCACGCGCCTGGTGCGGGACGACGAACCCGCGGGTGAGGAGGTGGCCGCCTGGTTCGACACCAAGCCGCCGATGCACGAGGTACGCGCGGTGGCGGCGCTCGCGTTCGCGCACGGGCTGCCCGAGCCGGAGTTCGCCCGCCGGTCGGCCGGGTTCGAGCGGACCAGGGAGGCCCACGAGGCGGGGCCGCGGCCGGCCGGGGCGCCGCATCCGCTGATCGCCGTGCACGACGGCCGCGTCGTCTTCCGCGTCCCGGACCACCGCGCGCAGGTGCTCGGGGAGCTGGTCGCCCGGTACGGCTTCTGGTTGTGGCAGCCGCTGCGCGAATGGGCGCGCTCGCTGGCCGGCGAGCTGGACGACGTACGGGCGCGGGCGGCCGAGGGGGTGGCGCTGCTGGCCGCCTGCTCGCTCAAGGAGGCGCAGCAGGAGTTCCTGGAGGTGTGGGCCCAGGGGCGGGCGGCCGAACGGCTGGCGGCGGGCGAGGCGCTGTCGTACATGTGCGCCGACGACGCCCTCGCCCCCGAGGCCCTGCGGCTCGCGCTCACCTGGGCCGGCGACCCGGCCGATCCACGGGCGGTCGCGGCGGTCGTGGGGCTGTGCGGCGGGCTGTCCCTGCGCTACCCGGCCGACGCGGCGACCCACCTGCGACGCCTGTCCACCGCCGAGGGTCCCACAGGGCGGCTCGCCGCCCACGCGCTCACCCTCGGGCAGGCTTGACCCCGGCCCAGCGCGTACGCCGTCAGAGGCCGGCGACGCCGGTGATGCGGTGGAGGGCGAAGCGGTGGACGGCCGCCCTGGTCTCGTCGTACGCCGTCAGGTAGCCGCCCTCCATCCGGGCCGGCTCCAGGATGCGTGAGGTGGCGTTGCCCTGCGAGTCGAGGTACCCGATCCACACCCGTACGCCCTGCTTGATGGCGTCCTGGAGGGCCGAGATCGTGGCCGTGGCGGGGCCCCGGGGCACCGCGCCGCCCGGGGCGTCGACCGGCTCGCGCCGCGCCAGGTGGGCCGCGTCGCCCGCGCGCAGCGCGCGTACGGCCGCCGAGGCCACCTCGGGATCGAGCCCGTTGACCGAGGCCACGGCGCGTACGGGCGCCACCCCCTCGGTACGCCTGCTGTCGAGCTGAGAGATGATCACGTCGCCGTCGAGCGACTCGGCGACCGGCGCGTACCCCATGGCCCGCAGCGAGTCCACCAGCGCCGCCCTGGACGAGCGCGAGGCGATCACGGTGGGGGCCAGCCGGCGCAGGCGGAGCGCGGCGGCGCGGCGGTCGGCGGTGATCTGGTCGAGCAGCGCCGGATCGTCGCACCGGACGTAGGCGCTCGCCGTGCCCACCCGGATGCGCCCGTGCCGCCGGGCCACGTCCGTCACCAGGTACGACAGGGCCTGCGGCACCGGCGTGGCCGAATGGCGGGACAGCATGGCCAGCAGCTCCTCGCCGCCGTGCCCCGCGTCGAGCGCCCGCCGGATCGAGCTCTCGCCGAAGCGGTAGACGGTCGCCCCGCCCTTGGACTCGACGTCGGCGGTGAGCGTCATCCAGCGGTTGAGCTCGCTGGTCAGCGGCCCGGGGGCGACGGCGGTGAGGTCGGCCTGCAGCAACACGTGATCGACGGGCTCGGGCAGCAGCGGGGCGAGCAACCGGGCCGCGTCGCCGCCTTCGAGCAGCGCCCGCCCGTGGCCGGACAGCGCGCCGAGCCCGGTCACGCCGATCTGCTCGGCCTCGCGCAGCGCGAACTCGGTGAGCTGCTCGCGCAGCGGCCCGCGGCGGCGCGGCTGCTCCCAGGCGAGGCGTTCGAGCACCGAGTCGCGGTCGGGCGCGAGGCCCGGCGCGGCGGCCAGCACGCCGAGGGCGGCCTTGCGCACCCCCGGCGCGGAGGCGCGGCGCAGGTCGGTGTGCAGGGCGTTGAGCGGCCGGTCACGCTCGTCGCGCTCGCCGACCAGGCCGGGCACGCGGTCCATGTGCAGCCAGGTCGCGGCGAGCGTCACCCAGCGGTCGGCGGTGGCCCTGACCCGCCACAGGTCGTAGCCGGAGGTCGGCAGCCACTCGCCGTCGACGCCGCCGCCCGCGGCGACCAGCCCCGCCGCGTGCGCCACCTCGACGACCAGCGCCACCGCCCATTCGGGCAGGTCGAGGTCGGTCGAGGTGCGCTTCATGTCGCGTACGCCGAGCCCGCCGGTGCGCAGCACCCCCGGCGGATCGACGCTCCACCGCTCGCACAGCTCCTCCACGGACCTGACGAACGAGAACGCCTGGCCCGCCGCCGTGCGGTCGGCCAGCTCCCGGTCGCGCGCGGCCCCGTCGAGCGCGGGCGGCACGGCGAGCAGGTCACGGTGGACGCGCCCGCCGCGCAGGTGGAGGCCCACCTCGCGGGGCAGCGTCACGCTCTCCTCGCCGGTGGCCGCGAGCAGCCCGCGCGCCAGCAGCTCCTCGATGGGCGAACGCGCCGAGGCCACGCGCACCTCGCGCCTGGCGTTGGGCACCCGCCCGGTCGGCGGCCCCCACACGAGCTGGTCGAGCGCGCCCCTGGCCTCGGGCGAGACCGCTTCCACCAGGGCCTCGGGGCTGGCCAGCACGGCGGCCAGCCGCTCCTTGCCGGGGCCGTCGGTGCCGGGGGCGATGTCGTCGGCCATCTCGTCGAGCTGCTCGGGCGGGTGGTGCCGGAACACGTCGGCGGCCCTGGGGCCGAGCCCGGCGGGCTCCTCCAGCACCTTGCGCACGCCCGGCCCGAGGTCGAGCGCGTTGTCGGGGCCGAAGACCAGCGCCAGGTCACGCAGCCGGTCGAGGGCCGCGGTGAGCGCGGGCTCGGGCCGGCCCGCCGCCAGCGCCCGTCCGACCAGGCCGCGCAGCGCCGCCTTCGTCACCGGCCCGTCCTGTACGGCCAGCGTCTCGACGACGGCCAGCGTGAACCGGTCGAGCCGGTCGAGCACCCTGCCGATCGCCGAAGGGCTGGCGGCCCGCGCGGCCAGCCCCTCCAGATGCGCGGGCACCGGAGTGATCAACTCGGGACGCGCGGAGACGAGCGCCCGAAGCTGTTCGTCGGTGCGCCCCCTGATCCACTCCGTGAACTCCATCGTTGCCATGGTATGTCCCCCCTGATCGGGGGCAGCATTGCCGGACGTGACAGAGCGTGCGGACCAAATGGTGCTGAACTACGTCAGCAAGGCGGCCGACGCCGCCCACGGCGTGCTCAGGCCCGACCAGCGGCTCGACTTCGCCCGGCGGCTGCGGGCCGACATCGAGGCGGAGCGCCGGGGGAGCCCGAACGCCCGGGACGTCGCGAAGGTGCTGGCACGCTTCGGCGACCCGGCGGCCCTGGCGGAACGCGAGGCCCACCGCCTGGCCCAACCACCAGCGGCCCCCGCCACCGGCTCACCGAGAACGCCTGCGGGCGCGCGGTCCACCCTGCGTCTCCCGGCCGTCACGGCCGCGACCGGCCCGGTGGCCGCCCGTGGAAGGGCCCTCAGGGAACGTCCGCGGGACGTCGCCGCCATCGTGATGCTGGTGCTGGCCGCGTCGCTGGTGCCGTTCGGGCTGCCGGCCGTGGCGATCTTCCAGGTTCCGGTGCTGGTCTGGGCGGCGGGGGCGGCGGCCGTGCTGTTCAGCGACACGTGGACGGTGGGCGACAAGCTGGCCGGTGCCGGGGCGCCGCTGTTCGGCTACACGGTCGGCGGCGTGCTCGTCGCCGGATTGCAGGTGGCCGAGCCGGGCCTGGAGGCGTTCGTCGCCCGGTTCTTCGAGGTCAGCGGGGTCATGTTCATGATCGGTACGGCCCTGGGCGCCGCCTGGCTGGGCTACCGGCTGCTCGACGTCAGCTGACCGGCGCGGGGCTGGGGAGCAGGCCGACGGCCAGGCGTACCCAGGCGGTGACGAACTGGTCCTTCTCCGCGTGGCCCGGCATCTCGCCCACGGTCTCCTGGAACAGCCGGTAGTGGACCACCGAGCCGCCGAGCACGGCCGCGATGCCCGTCCAGTCGACGTCGGTGTCGGCGTACTCGGGCTGGGCGCGGAACCAGGTGGTGATCGCGTCGAACATGGGCTGGAGCAGGCCCTCGCGGACCACCGCGACCAGCTCGGGGAACTGGCTCAGGTCGCGGAAGAACACCCGGGTCAGCTCGGACTCCTCCCGCACCTTGGCCAGGCCCGCCCGGCACAGCAGCGACAGGCGCTCCTCCAGGCCGGCGGCGGCCTCCATGGTGCTCAGCTCGGCCAGGCTCTCGGCGACCTGGCTCCTGGTGCGGGTGGCATGCTCGTTGATCGCGGCCGCGAGCACCTCGTACTTGGACTTGAAGTGCCTGTAGAGCCCTCCGGCGCCGGGGGAGAGCCCTGAGGCGGCCTCGATCTCGGCCACGGAGGTGGCGGAGTAGCCACGCTCGGCGAACAGCCGCAGGGCCTCGTCGATGATCCGCTCACGGGTCGATCTGGTCATGTCTGTGCAGATACCTCCGTAATGAGAGTAGTCGTTAGGCCGCCGCGCGCCTGACGAGGCCCGCGACCGCCGAACCGGCCATGAGCCACACCACCGCGGCCAGGCCGTCGTTGACGAACGTGGTCCAGCGCGGGTCGGCGAGCTGGAACAGGTCGGCCAGCCCCAGCGACACCCCCGAGGCCAGCGACTCGACGAGCTGGTACCAGGGGTTGGCCGGGTTGGCCCGGAACACCGTGAAGAGCGCGTGGAACACCAAGGAGAGCGCCGCCGCCCTGGACGCCAGCCGCACCACGTACGCCGCCATCGCCACGACCCGCTGCCAGACCGTCGCCGGCGTGCCGCGCGGCCGGGCGGGCCGATGGGGGCGGGGAGCGGCGGCGGCGAGCCGGTCCTCCGTGCCGGTCGTGCGGGGGGTCTCGGACACGGTCACTCCTCTCCGATAAGTAATTCCTTTCTGCCCATTCCCAGAGTCCCACAACGAGTCTCACAACGAGTCCTACAACAAGGGCCGTTACCGACGTCGATGCGGCGTTTGGCATCCTGCACGGGTGACTACCTCAGTGGGTTTCGACCTGGACATGACATTGGCCGACACGCGATCAGGCATCGCGGCTGTTTACGACGAGCTGTCAAGCCGTTTGGGTGTGCGCATCGACAGCGGGGAGATCGTCACCCGGCTGGGGCCGCCGCTTGAGTACGAGCTGGCCAACTGGATGCCCGCGGAGGCCATTCCCGCGGCCGCCGAGCTGTTCCGCGAGATCTATCCCGCGGTGGGCGTTCCGGTGCACACCGCGATGGCGGGCGCGTACGAGGCCATCGCCGCCGTACGGGCCCGCGGCGGCCGGGTGATCGTGGTGACGGGCAAGAACCCGCGCGACGCCGCCGGCACCGTCGAACTGCTCGGGCTGGCCGTGGACGAAGTGGTCGGATCGGTGTTCGGCGCAGCCAAGGGATCGGCACTCGCGCGCTTCGGCGCGGCGGCTTATGTTGGTGACCATGTCGCCGACATCGAGGCGGCACGCGCGGGCGGCGCCATGAGCGTCACCGTCGCGACGGGCCCTTACACAGTGGGAGAGCTGCGTGAGCACGGAGCCGATGTGGCGCTCGGCGACCTGACCGAATTCGCCGACTGGTTCGCCGGTTGGCGTGCCCGCGACGAACTACGGTAATTGCCCCGCATTTTCCCGGTCGCCTCCGCGCGCTTCGGGGCATAACCTACATCCATTCATCCTTTTCGACTGTTTGAACGAGGTCCTCCTGTGCCGAGTGGCAAGGTCAAGTGGTACGACGCCGACAAGGGTTTCGGCTTCCTCACCCGTGACGACGGCGGTGAGGTCTTCGTGCATTCCTCCGCGCTTCCCACAAACGCCGGCCCGCTCAAGCCAGGCCAGAAGGTGGAGTTCGGCGTGGCCGAGGGACGCCGGGGCCAGCAGGCGCTGTCGGTCAGGATCCTGGAGCAGCCGCCGACCCTGGCCAAGACGAAGCCCAAGACCAAGCGGAAGACGCCCGACGAGATGGTCGTCATCGTCGAAGACCTGATCAAACTGCTCGACGACGTCTCCACCTCCTACCAGCGCGGCAAGCACCCCGAGGCGGCGCACGCCAAGAAGATCGCCCAGGTGCTCAGGGCCGTCGCGGACGACCTCGACGCCTAACCGTTGGGGTTCGTCAGGGGTTTGGTGCGGTCGAGGGTCTCGGTCCGTTGCTGATCGGGGGCCTCGGCCCGCTGCCTGGCCAGCTTGGCGTCGGCCGCCCGCACCCGCCCGCGCCTGGTGACCAGCAGCCAGCCCAGCACGCCGGTCAGCACGACCGCCGGCGCGACGAACCCGGCCAGGGCGCTGCGGGCCAGCGACAGCACGAGCCCGAGCAGGCCGCCGAACACCCAGGCGAACTGCAGCACCGCCTCGACCACCCCGAAGGTGGACGAGCGCACCTCCTCGCCGATCTCCCGCTGCACGATCGCGTCGAGCGCGAGCTTGCCCAGCTCCTGCGCGAACGCGGTGACCAGCGAGACCGCCAGCGCCGTCCACAGGTCGAAGAAGACGGCCGTGGCGATCGTGGTCGCGGCCGTCACCGCCAGCGTGACCAGCACGATCACCTGGGGGGCGTGGTTGCGCGTCCAGTTGGCGACCGCGGCGCCGACCAGGCCGCCCAGCCCGGCGGCGAGGGCGAGCAGCGCGATCGTCTTCGGCACGTCGAAGAACGAGGTGGCCGCCGCCGGCCGGGCCAGCCACGGCACCGCCTGGTCCTGGACCAGGAAGAGCAGGAAGAACACCAGGAAGCCGGAGAAGACCCGCAGCGCCACGTTGGCCCAGACCGCCTCGGCCACCGCCGGGCCCACCTTGAGCAGGGTGCGCCAGCGCGGCGCCACGCCCTCCTCCTCCTGGTCGGGCGAGTCGACGTGTCGCGGCAGGCGTACGGCGGCGACGCCGAGCAGCAGGAACGCCGGCATGGCCACGCGCAGCACCACGGCGCTGCCCAGCCACGCGGTCAGGCCCGCGCCGACCGGCACCGCCACCCCGGCCGCCACCAGCGTGAACAGCGCCACCCGCGCGTTGGCCGAGACCAACGTGATGTCGGCGGGCAGCACGCTCGGCATGATCGCCGCCCTGGACACGTTGTACGCCTTCGACAACACCAGCACGCCCAGCGCGCCGATGAACAGCGTCGGCAGGTCGCCCGCCCCCACCGCGGCGGCCATGGCGAAGCAGAGCAGCCCCCGGCCGAACAGCGTGCCCGCCATCACGTAGCGGCGCCCCGACCTGAACCGGTCGAGGATCGGCCCCACGAACGGCGCCAGCAGCCCGAACGGCAACATCGTGATGACCAGGTAGAGCGCCACCGACCCGCGCGCCTCGCCGACCGGCACGCCGAAGAACACCGTGCTGGCCAGGGCGACGGTGACCAGCGCGTCGGCGGCGCTGTTGCCGGCCGACAGCTCGATCAGCCGCCCGAGCCCGGTACGGCCCGCGCCGCCCGCGTAGGTGAGCTTCCTGGTCGCCCTGCCGACCTGGTGGGCGCCCCTGGCCGTGGCGCGGCCGGCCCGGACGGTGCCGCTCGCGGTGGCCCGGCCCGCGCGCACGCCGACACGACCCGCGCCGCCGATGGCATGACCCACCCGCCGCGAGATCTCCCGAGCCTGCTCCCAGCCGCCCCCCACGTCTACCAGTCTTACCCGATTCACCCCTGTTCTCAGCCTCGGATCGGCGGTTGTGGGCCTGCCCGGTCCGGCCATGGGTGAGAATGAAGTGTGAGCGAACAGCACCTTCAGGCGGAGGCGGCCCGATGAGCCGCACCCGGGCCCGCGTCCCCGCTCCCGACCAGGCCTGTGTCGCCGCAGTCGATCTGGCGCGCGCCGCGGCGCAGGAGCTGGCGCACCCGGGCGAGGCCGGCGAGCACCTCGGCTTCGAGAGCGAGGGCGACCGGATCGTCACCCACTACTTCGCCTGCCTCGACCGGGCCTATCGCGGCTGGCGGTGGGCCGTCACGGTCACCCGTGCCTCGCGCGCGAAGAAGGTCACGGTCAGCGAGGCCGTGCTGCTGCCCGGCTCGGGCGCGCTGCTCGCCCCCGAGTGGCTGCCGTGGAGCGAGCGGCTGCGGCCGGGCGACCTGGGCGTCGGCGACCTGCTGCCGTCCCCGGAAGACGACGACAGGCTGGCGCCCGGTTTCACCGAGCTCGACGAAGATGCCGACCGCCAGATGGTTTTCGAGTACGGCCTGGGCCGAGCCCGTGTGCTCTCGGCCATCGGCAGGGACCGGGCTGCCAGACGCTGGCACGCGGGCGAGCACGGGCCGCACACTCCGATCGCACACGCCGCGCCCGCGCAGTGTTCCACCTGCGGGTTCTACTGGCTGCTCTCCGGTGAGCTGCGGCTGTCGTTCGGCGTCTGCACCAACGAGTACGCCCCCGACGACGGCAAGGTCGTCGCCGCCGACCACGGCTGCGGCGCCCACTCGGAGGCGGCCGTGCTGCCCCCGCCGGTCGAGCAGGCCAGCCCGATCCTCGACGACCTGGGTTACGACCTGATCGAGGAGGAAGAGGGCTCGGTGGACGAATCCGCCACCGAGGAGCTCGGCCACTCCTGACCGGGGCGCGAGCGCGGAACGGCGGTTTCGTCGGTCAGGGGGGCTAACCTACCCTGGCCCCCCTTCACTCGACCAGGATCGTGATCGATGACCGACACCTTTGGCACTGACCGGATGCGAGCCGCCGTCCTCTCCGCCTGGACGGCCTCGCCCGCCCGCTTCCGCGAGGACGCCAACGCCGAGGAGGACTTCGCGCTCGGCGGCTACCGCGACCGGCTGATCGTCGAACTCGCCCAGAACGCCGCCGACGCGGCGCTGCGCGCGGGGGTGCCAGGGGTGTTGCGGCTGACGTTGCGCGGCGACGTCCTGACGGCCGCCAACACCGGCGCCCCCCTCGACGCGACCGGCGTGGAGGGCCTGTCCACGCTGCGCGTGTCGGGCAAACGCGACGAGATCGGCGCGGCCGGCCGGTTCGGCGTGGGCTTCGCGGCCGTCGTCTCCGTCTGCGACGAGCCGGCCATCGGCTCGCGCGGCGGCGGCTCGGTGCGCTGGTCGCGGGCCGGCACGTCCGAGCTGGTCGCCGGCGTTCCCGTGCTGGCGGGGGAGCTGGCCGACCGGGCGGGCCACGTGCCGCTGCTCAGGCTGCCGTTCGACGCGCCGCCGATGGAGGTGCCCGACGGGTTCGACACGATCGTCCGGCTGCCGCTGCGCGACGCCGCGGCGGTCGACGCCGTCCGCGTGATGCTCGCCGAGACCAGCCCGGCGCTGCTGCTCGGCCTGCCCGCGCTGGAGGCCATCGAGATCGACCTCGACGGCGCCACCCGCACGGTCGTGGCCGACGGCTGGCACGTCGTGTCGGAGTCCGGCGAGTTCACCCCCGACGAGGTCGCCAGGCTGTTCGCCGACCGGCCGACCGAGGAGCGGGCGCGGCCCTTCTGGTCGCTGCGCTGGGCGGTGCCCGTCACCGGCACCGGCGAGCCCGGCCCGCTGCCCGCCGCCGTGCCGCCCGTCGTGCACGCCCCGACGCCCAGCGACGAGCCGATCGACCTGCCCGCGCTGCTGATCGCGTCCTTCCCCATGGCCACCGACCGGCGGCACGTCGCCAAGGGGCCGCTCACCGACTTCCTGGTCGAGCGGGTGGCCGACGCCTACGTCCGGCTGCTGGGCGAGTTGCCCCGCACGTCCAGGCTGCTCGACCTGGTGCCGTCCCTCATGGGCAAGGGCGAGCTCGACGCCCGCGTCCGGCGGGCCGTGCTCGAACGCCTGCCGTCCGCGCCGCTGCTGCCCGCGTTGTCGGCGCCCGCGCCCGCGGTCCAGACGCCGTCCTTCGCCGAGGCCGAGGTCTACGAGCCCGACGCCGAGTGGCGGGTCGAGCATCCGGCGCGCGAGCCCGAGGGCGACGGCTGGGTGGTCGCGGGCCGGGAGGCGGCCGTCGTGGCCGGCGCCACCGCCGAGCTGCTCGACACCGTGGCCGACTTCGTGCCGGGGCTGCTGCCCGCCGGGTGGCCCGCCAGGCATCCTGCCATGGTGGCCCTGGGCGTGCGCCGGGTGGAGCTGGCCGACGTGGTCGACCTGCTGTCCGGCGAGGCCGTGGAGGCGCGTGAGCCGTCCTGGTGGCGTTCCCTGTACGCGGTGCTGCCCGCCGACGACCCCGAGTCGCTGGGCGCGCTGCCGGTGCCGCTGACCGACGGCCGCGTGGTGCGCGGCCCGCGCGGCACGCTCATCCTGACCGACGGCGGGGCCGACCTGGACCTCACCCCGCTCGGGCTGCGCATCGTGCATCCGGAGGCGGCCCATCCGGCGCTGCTCAGGCTGGGCGCGGCCGAGGCGACCCCGCGTACCGTGCTGGAAGACCCGCTGACCAAGGCCGCCGTCGCGCAGTCGCTCGACAGCTCCGACCCCGAGCCGGTCGCGCGGGCCGTGTTGTCGCTGGTGGCGGCGTCCGGGCTGGTTCCCGGCGAGGCGCCGTGGCTGGCCGAGCTGGCGCTGCGCGGGGCCGACGGCGAGCTCTACCCGGCCGGTGAGCTGATGCTCGCCGACGGGGCGCTGGCCGGGCTGCTCGCCGCCGACACCCATCTCGGCGTGGCCGCGCCCGAGCTGGAGGAGACCTACGGGCCGCGGGTGCTGGCGGCGGCGGGCGTGCTCGACGGGTTCGCCGTCGCGCACGACTCCGACGTGCTGCTCGACCACGACGACTGCGACCACGACCTCGACGGCGAGGCCGACTGGCTCGACCACGTGCTCGACCTGCTGCCCGACCTCGCGGTGCCGCCGGTGGTGGCCGAGTTCGCGGCGGTGCGCGACCTTGAGCTGGTGGCCGACTGGGAGGCCGCGCTCCCGCTGCTGACCCGGCCGCCGCTGCGGGCCGCGCTGCACCCGCTGCGGGTCGAGGGCGTGGAGGTGCCCTCCTACACCGCGTGGTGGCTGGCCCACCGTCCCGTGCTCGGCGGCCGGAAGCCGCTTGAGCTGCGGCTGCCCGGCGCCGACCCGCTCCTGCAGGGCCTCTACGCCGACGCCCCGGCCGGGCTCGACGAAGCGGCGCTGTCGATGCTCGGCGTGCGCACCACGCTCACCGACCTGCTGGCCGCCCACGGCGGGCCGGAAGAACTGCTGGAGCTGATGGCCGACCCGGCGATCGAGGTCGACCGGGCCCAGCTGCGGGCGTTGTGGATCGCGCTGGCCGCCGTCGACCCGGCCCGGGTCGAGCCGCCCGCGCGGGTGCGCGCGGTGCTCGGCGGCGACATCGTGGTGGCCGCCGCCGAGGACGCGGTGGTGGTCGAGGCCCCCGACCTGCTGCAGCTCGTCACCGACCGGCCGCTGGTGCTGGCCTCCTACGACCTGGCCGAGGCGCTGTCGGAGCTGCTCGACCTGCCGCTGGCCGGTGAGCTGGCCACCGGCGAGGTGACCTCGCAGGGCGAGGTGCGCGACGTGCCGCCGCAGGTGCGCTCCCTGCTGCCGACGGCGCCCGAGACGTACGTGGAGCACGAGAAGCTGCTGGTCGACGGGGTCGCCTGCACGTGGCGGTTCTTCGAGGGCGCGGTCCACTGCACCGGCGTCGACGGGCTGGCCCGCGGGCTGGCCTGGGCCACGGGCCAGTGGAACGACCGGCTGGCCGTGGCCGCGATGTTGCGCGACCCGGAGGCGGTGCCGCTGCTGCTGGCCGAGGCCGACCTGTCCTGAGACCGGCGGGCCGCCTCCCCGTCGCGGAGGCGGCCCGCCGCTGTCAGACCGTGCGGGCGGTCCCGGCCGCGGGCATCTTCCCGTTCAGGCTGCGCAGGTGGTGCCCGCCGCGGGCACCTTCCCGGTCAGCAGGTATGTGTCCACCGTGCGCGTCACGCACCTGTCGCCGCTGAGGTAGGCGCCGTGCCCCTCGCCCTCGTACGTCATGAGCACGCCGGTCCTGAGCTTGGCGTTGAGCGCGGTGGCCCACTCGTACGGCGTGGCCGGGTCGCCCTTGCCGCCGATGACCACGATGGGCGCCGAGCCGGTGGCGTCGATGCGCTTGGCCGCGTCGTCGCCGGGCGTGGGCCAGTGGCCGCAGGCGGTGGCGGCGCCGTCCGCCGCCAGGATGGGGAAGATCTTCTTGATCCGGTCGTCGCCCCGGGCCATGTCGGCGGCGCTCGGGCGTTCGGTGGTGTCGGCGCAGGTGATGGCCTGCAGGCTGGTCATCATGGTGGAGTAGGTGCCGTCGGGGCGCCGTCCGGTGTAGGCGTCGGCCAGGGCGAGCAGGGTGGCGCCGTCGCCCCTGATCCCGGCCGCGGCGGCCTGCTCCAGCACCGGCCAGGCGGCCTTGGCGTACAGCGGGGTGATGACGGCGAGCTGGGCCAGGCCGTAGGTGAGCTGCCGGTCGCCGACCTTGAGCGGCCTGGTCCTGAGGCCGTCGAGCAGCCTCTCGACGGCGCTCTTGACGGCGGCCGGGTCCTGGCCGAGGTCGCAGGTCTGCGCCACGCAGTCCTTCGCGAACGCCTCGAAGGCGCGGGCGAAGCCGGTGGCCTGGGTGACGGCGCGCTCCTCGAACGTGACCGTGGGGTCGAAGGCGCCGTCGAGGACGAAGCGGCCGACGTTCGCGGGGAAGCGGGTGGCGTAGACGGCGCCGAGGTGGGTGCCGTAGGAGAAGCCGAAGTAGTTGAGCCGCCGGTCGCCGAGGGCGGCCCTGATGCGGTCGAGGTCTTCGGCGGCGTCCACGGTGCCCACGTGGGGCAGGATCTGGCCGGAGTCCTTCTCGCAGGCCGCGGCGAACTTCTTCGACGTCGCGTCGCCGTCGGCGCCGGTGGGCGCGGCGAGGAGGGCGTCGAGTTCGCCGCCGCACTTGACGCCGGCGCTGCGATCGACGCCGCGGGGGTCGAAGCTGACGAGGTCGTAGCGGCCGCCCAGGCTGCCGAACGCCTTCGCGACCTGGGCCAGCGTGTCGACGCCGGACGCCCCGGGCCCGCCGAAGTTGAAGACCAGCGAGCCGAGGGGCTCGCCGGTGGCCTTCACCCGGATCAACGCCAGGTCGATCTTCTGGCCGTCGGGATCGCCGTAGTCGAGGGGCACCCGCACGGCCCCGCACTGGACGGACGCGTCGGCGGGCAGCGGCTTGCCGTCGGGCCCGGTCAGCCCGGCGCACGGGCTCCAGGCGACGGCGCTCCCGGCGGGACCGGGCTGCTTCGCGGGCCCACCCGTGGTGCCGCAGCCCGCGAGAACGGCGGCTCCCACGAGCAGTGCCGACATCGCCTTCTTCATGCCGGCCGGCCTGCGGACACGGCATCGGTCCAGGTGGTGGGGAGAGACATGGGTTCCTGACGACTTCGAGGATGTGCGGAGGACGACGAACGTCACCCCCGGCGCGGACGGCTGACGAACCACATGCCGAAGAGGCCGAACCCGACCCCGGTGACGCAGGTCCAGATCCACCACGTGTTCTCGGGCGCCGGGCGGAAGATCAGCAGGACGATCAGCGCGACGGCCCACAGGGCGGTGCCGACCCCGACGGCGGCCGTGTCGTTGGTCTTGATCGGCTCGGGATCGGGGTGCCACTGCTGCTTCACGTGTCCAGCCTAGCTTCCAATCGGGTCTCGATCCGATTGCGGACACTTTTCCCAGTTCACCACTACTGTCACTCTTCGGCGCGTGAGTGACATGCGTAATGCAATAGACCGTTTCTTCGCAATCTCTGAACGAGGCTCGACGATCTCCCGTGAGGTGCGCGGCGGCCTGGCCACGTTCTTCACGATGGCCTACATCGTGGTGCTGAACCCGATCATCCTCGCCTACGGCAAGGACATCGAAGGCCAGGTCATCGGCGACGGCACGACCCCGCAGGTGCCGCTGGTCGCCGCGGGTACGGCGTTCGTGGCCGGCGTGCTGACGATCATCATGGGCGTGGTCGGCCGGGTGCCGTTCGCGATGGCCGCCGGGCTCGGGCTGAACGCGTTCGTGACCTTCAACATCGCCACGATGATGACCTGGGAGGAGGCCATGGGCCTGGTCTTCCTCGAAGGCGTCATCATCGCGATCCTGGTGCTGACCGGCCTGCGGACGGCGGTGTTCCGCGCCATCCCGGCCCAGCTCAAGACCGCCATCAGCGTCGGCATCGGCCTGTTCATCGCGCTGATCGGCTTCGTGGACGCCGGTTTCGTGCGCAAGGCCGCCGGCACGCCGCTGGAGCTGGGCATCGGCGGCCAGCTCACGTCCTGGCCGGTCCTGGTGTTCATCGTCGGCCTGCTGGCCACGGCGGCCATGGTGGCGCGGAAGGTCAAGGGCGCGATCCTGATCGGCATCGTCGTCTCGACCGTGCTGGCGGTCGTCGTCCAGGTGCTGACCAAGCTGGAGCGGGCCACGCCGGAGAGCCCCGGCGGCTGGCAGCTCAACGTTCCCGCCATCCCCGAGGCCGGCGAGATCTTCGGCTTCCACAACCCGCTGACGCTGTTCACGGAGTTCGACCCGATCGGCGCCTTCAGCCGGATCTCCGTGCTGCTGGCCGTGCTGTTCGTGTTCACCCTGCTCATCACGGACTTCTTCGACACGATGGGCACGATCGTCGGCGTCGGCCGCCAGGCGGGCCTGGTCCAGGCCGACGGCACGCTGCCGCGCACCAAGGAGATCCTGCTCGTCGACTCGATCGCCGCGGCGGCGGGCGGCGCCGGCTCGGTCTCGTCGAACACCACCTACATCGAGTCGGCCGCCGGCGTCGGGGAGGGCGCGCGGACCGGTCTGGCCAGCGTGGTCACCGGCGTGCTGTTCCTGGTGGCCATCTTCTTCGCGCCGCTGGTCGCCGTCGTGCCCTACGAGGCCGCCACGCCCGCGCTGGTCGTCGTCGGCTTCCTCATGATGACCGCCATCCGCGACATCGACTGGGACGACTACGAGATCGCCATCCCGGCCTTCCTCACCATCGTGGTCATGCCGTTCACCTACTCCATCTCGAACGGCATCGGCGCCGGCTTCATCAGCTACGTGCTGGTCAAGGTCGTACGGGGCAAGGCGCGCGAGGTGCACCCGCTGCTGTGGGGCGTCACCGCGCTGTTCGTGCTCTACTTCGCCATCGGCCCGATCCGGGCCGCGATCGGGATCTGACCTCGACATTCTCGGAGCCGCCCCGCGCATGCGGGGCGGCTTCGGGGTATCAAGGGGTGAGACGAATCTGACCTAGGGAAATATCTTGCCTTCGCATATAGTTAGCAAAGGTAATGAGACGTGCTAATGAACAACCAGCCCAAGATGGACCTGCGCAGCGACGCGGGCCTGGCCTCAGCCCTGCGCGTGTCGATGGCAAGGCTGACCAGGCGACTCCGGCGTCAGGCGGCGGCGCACTCGCTGACGCCCACCCAGTTCGCGACGCTCGCCGCCGTGGAACGGCATTCCGGGATAACCCCCGGCGAATTGGCCGAGCTAGAGAAGGTGCAACCGCCCTCGATGACGCGCGTGATCGCCGCGCTAGAGGAACGCGGCCTGGTCGCACGCACCCCGCACCCGACCGACCGGCGTCAGGTGACCGTGACCGTGACCGAGGCCGCCCAGACGTTGCTGAAGGAGGAACGCCGCCGCAAGGAGGCGTGGCTGACACAGCGGCTGAAGGAGCTCTCGCCGGAGGAGCGGTCGATCCTGCGGCAGGCGGCGCCGATCCTGGAGAAGCTCAGCAAGATATAGAACCCGAGCAACCCAAGACCGGGATGTTCCGGTCGCTCAAGGTTCGCAACTATCGCATGTTCGCGGCAGGTGGCGCCGTCTCCAACGTCGGCACCTGGCTGCAGCGCACCGCCCAGGACTGGCTGGTGCTCGACCTGACCAAGGGCCCGCACGGCGCGGGAGGCAGCGCGGCGGCCCTCGGCCTGGCGACCGCGCTGCAGTTCCTGCCGATGTTGCTGTTCGGGCTCTTCGGCGGCGTGCTCGCCGACCGCTACCCCAAGCGGCCCATCCTCATCGCCGCCCAGTCGATGATGGCGGTGCTCGCGCTCACCATCGGCGTGCTGACCATGACCGGCACCGCGCAGGTCTGGCACGTGTTCGTGATGGCTTTCCTGCTCGGCATGATCTCCTGTGTCGAGGTGCCGACCAGGCAGGCGTTCGTGGTCGAGATGGTCGGACGGCAGGACCTGCCCAACGCCATCGCCCTGAACAGCTCCATCTTCAACCTCGCCCGCGTGGTCGGCCCGGCGCTGGCCGGCATCCTGATCTCCTTGCTGGGCGGCACGGGACCGATCTTCCTGATCAACGCGCTCACCTTCGGCGCGGTGATCTCCAGTCTGATCTTCATGCGCAGCTCCGAGCTCAACCTGTCCGAGCCGGTGCCGAGGGCCAAGGGCCAGCTCCGGGAGGGGCTGCGGTACGTCCTGGGGCGCCAGGAACTGCTCATGCCGATCCTGCTGATCGCCTTCGTGTCGATGTTCTCGCAGTCGTTCTCGATGTCGATAGCGCTGATGGCCCGCGAGGTGTTCGGCGCGGGGGCGTCGTCGTTCGGGCTGGCCTCCAGCATGTTCGCGGTGGGCGCGCTGGGCGGCGCGCTGCTGGCGGCGCGGCGGGCCAGGCTCTCGCGCAAGGTGCTCTTCTCCGGGGCGATCGGGTTCGGGCTGTTCCAGGTGCTGACCGGGCTGGCCCCCTTCTACCCGGTCTATCTGCTGCTACTCATCCCGACCGGCATCGCGTTGATCACCATCAACACGGCCGCGAACGCCAGCGTGCAGATCGCCACGTCCCCTGAGATGCGGGGCCGCGTCATGGGCATCTACATGCTCGTCTTCACCGGTGGCGCGCCCGTCGGGGCGCCGCTGATCGGGTGGCTGTCGGAGCTGGGCGGGCCGCGTGCGGGGGTGCTGCTGTCGGGCGTGCTCGTCCTGGTGGGCACCGGGCTCGCGGTGCTGGTGACCAAGCTGATCGGCAACCGGATGGCCAGACCGGCGCTGGCGATGGCGTGAGCCGTCCCGGGCCGGGGACAATCGCATGACATGAGGCTCTTCGCGGCCGTGGTCCCGCCTGAGGAGGCGCTCGACGAGGTCGAGCGCGCCGTGGCGCCGTACGTCGGGCAGGTGCCGGGGCTGCGCTGGGCCGGCCGCCCCACCTGGCACATCACGCTGGCCTTCTACGGCGAGGTGCCCGAGCGGGCGCTGCCCGACCTGGAGACGCGCCTGGCGCGGGCCGCCCACCGGCACACGGTGCTCGACCTGGCCCTCGCCGGGGCCGGGGCGTTCTCCTCGGCGCGGCGGGCCAGGGTGTTGTGGGCCGGGGTCGCGGGCGACCCCCTGACCCGGCTGGCCGACTCGGCCCGCGCGGCCGGCCGTCGCGCGGGGGCCGTGCAGACCGACGAGAAACGGTTCCACCCCCACCTCACCCTGGCCAGGGCCCGGACCGACACGGACCTCAGGGAGCTGGTGGAGTCGCTGGCGGCGTTCGCCGGGACGCCCTGGCGGGCCGAGCGGCTGCACCTGTTCCGCAGCCACGGCGGCCCCCAGGTGAGGCACGAGTCACTCGGCGATTGGGCGCTCGCACCGGTGAAGCAGGGCTAGGCTCCAGGGCGTGGACCGTCCTCGCCCCTGGCTGCTGCCCCTCGTGCTGGGCCTGCTGTTCCTCATCGTCATCCTCGGCGCCCTGCTGACCTGAGCCGCCCCGAGCGGCCGGGCGTGGTCGTGCCGGGCCCGGCCGGTCGCGCTCTCACCAGGCGTAGTCCTCCGGCGCGGTGCGGTGGCCGGGGAAGATCTCGTCCAGGCGGGCCAGGGTGGCGTCGTCCAGCTCGATCTCCAGCGTGCGCATGCTGCCTTCGAGCTGCTCCAGCGTGCGCGGGCCGATGATCGGGGCGGTGACCGCGCGCTGCCTGAGCAGCCACGCCAGCGCCACGTACGCCGGGTCCTCGCCCAGCTCGTCGCAGAGCTTCTCGTACGCCTCGATCTTGTCCCGGTGCTTGTCCAGCTCCCTGACCATGGTGTCGGAGGCCGACCGGCCCTTGTCGATCTTGCGCAGGACGCCGCCGAGCAGGCCGCCGGCCAGCGGGCTCCACGGGATCACGCCGATGCCGTAGTCCTCGCAGGCGGGCAGCACCTCCAGCTCCACCGTCCGGGTGAGCAGGTTGTAGTGGCTCTGCTCGCTGGTCAGCCCGAACGTGCCGCGCCGCGCCGCCGTCTCCTGGGCCTTGGCGATGTGCCAGCCCGCGAAGTTGGACGAGCCCACGTAGATGATCTTGCCCTGCTGGCGCAGGATCTCCATGGCCTCCCAGAACTCGTCGAAAGGCGTGTTCCGGTCGACGTGGTGGGCCTGGTAGACGTCGATGTAGTCGGTCTGCATGCGCTTGAGCGAGGCGTCGCAGGCCCGGCGGATGTTCAGCGCCGACAGGCGCCGCTCGTTGGGCCAGTCGCCCATGTCGCCGTAGAGCTTGGTCGCGATGACCGTGCGCTCGCGGCGGCCACCACCCTGGGCGAACCAGCGGCCCAGGATGTTCTCCGTGATGCCCTCGCCCCTCTTCCAGCCGTAGACGTTCGCGGTGTCGAAGAAGTTGATGCCCAGGTCGTGGGCCTTGTCCATGATCGCGAAGGAGTCTTCCTCCGAGGTCAGCGGGCCGAAGTTCATCGTGCCGAGGCAGAGCGGGCTCACCTGGAGGCCGCTGCGTCCGAGGTTGACATAGTCCATGGGGTCCACACTAAATACCTGGAGTGCGCTCCAGGCCATAGGCTGAGTTCATGATCTGCGCGGAGTCGTCGTGATCGTTCTCCTCCGCGCCGCGTTGCCGATCTTCCTGGCGATGGTCACGGGCATGGTGGGCACGCTGGTGGTCACGTCCGTGCTCGGCAACCACGAGACGGTCGCGCTGGCGGCCTTCGCGGTGATGACGGCGGTGCTCAATCCCGCCACCGCCGCCGTGCAGGGCGCGTTGCGGGGGCTCGGGCCGTTCGTGGCGCCGTACCGGGACGATCCGGGCGCGGCGGTGCCCGTCGTCCGGGACGCGCGCTGGCTCAGCCTGGCCACCGGCACGCTGGGAGCGGTGGCGGTGCTCTGCGTGCCGGCGCTCGCGCGGGTGAGCGGGGTGCCCGGCGAGGTGGTCGGCGAGCTGGGCCTGCTGCCCTGGCTCCTCGCCGCCTACCTGCTGGTCTTCGCCTCCACCGGCGGCGCGAGCACGATCCTGGTGGCGCTCGGCCGCAGCCGCGACGTGTTGTGGGCGAACCTGGCCTTCGGCCTGGTGCTGAGCGCGCTGACCGCGCTGCTGGCGCCGCGGCTCGGGCTCGACGGCGTGGGCCTGGCCTGGGTGGCGGCCGGGGTGGCGGCCGCGGTCGTGGCGAGCCTCAACCTGCGCCGCACGCTCGGGCGGCCGATCGGGCAGGCGCGGCCCCGGACGGCCGAGATCGTCCGGCTGGCCAGGGTCAGCGTGCCGCTGGCGGCGACCGTGCTGATCAAGTTCGGGGTGCTCGGCGTGGTCACGTTCGCCGCGAGCACCACCGGCGCCCGCGACACCGCCGCGCACGCGGTGCTGACCACGCTCACCGGCCTCATCATGATGGCCTCGCTGTCGGTGGCGCAGGCGTCGGTGCCCGAGGTGGCCCGTGCCGGAGACCCGGCCGGGGCTCGCCGGGCCAACCGCACCGCCGCGCTGCTCGCCGTCGCCGGCACGCTGACCGCCGCCCTGGCGCTGCTGCTGTTCGGCGAGGAGGTGCTCGGGCTGTTCACCGGCGACGTGGCCGTACGCGAGCGGGCGCTCGGGCTGCTGCCGCTGATGCTGCTGTCGTCGCTGGCCGACGCCGCGCAGGCCGTGCAGGGTGTCGGGCTGACCGCGCTGAAGAGGTCCGGGGCGAGCCTGGCCTACTTCGTCCTCGGCTACGGCGCGCTCCTGGCGGCGGCCGTGCCGGTGGCGCGGACGTGGGGGATCACCGGGCTCTGGGTGGCCATGGCGGCGGCCAACGGCCTGCTGCTGGTGCTCCAAGGGGCCGGGTTCCGCCGCCACAGCGCCCGCGTGGGCACGGCCGAGGCGGTGGCCTGAGCGTCCCGGGCCGAGTCGTGGGGCATGATGGCGAGGTGGGGGTTGTCGTGTTCCGGGTGCTGGCCGCCGTGGCGGCGACGTTCGCGCTGTCGGCGGCTCCGGCGTGGGCGGACGACGACGGGCCGGAGAAGCTGTTCACGTTCAAGGACCGGAACATCACCGAGTCGAGCGGCCTGGCCGTGTCGCCCACGCACCAGAACGTCTTCTACACCCACAACGACAGCTCCGCCGCCCCCGTCTTCTACGCGGTCGGCCCCGACGGGCGTACGAAGGCCACCTTCCACCTGCGCGGCGCCGAGGCCCGGGACTGGGAGGCCATGGCCGCGACCAAGGACCCCGTCACCGGGCAGGGCACGCTCTGGTTCGCCGACATCGGCGACAACCTCGACGGCGCCTGGCCCGACGTGTCGATCTACAAGGTCGCCGAGCCGCGCACGCTCCGGGACGCCACGCTGCCGGCCACCCGCTACCGCTTCCGCTACGCCGGCGGCGGCCGCAACGCCGAGGGCATCATGATCAACCCGCGCACCGGCCGCCTCTACGTCGTGTCCAAGGAGTTCTCCGGGTCCGTCTACGCCGCGCCGAAGAAGCTCCGCACCGACAAGGTCAACGTGCTGCGCCGGGTCGCCGCGGCCCCGATCATGGCCACGGACGCCGCCTACGCCCCCGACGGCTCCTCCTACGTCATCCGCACGTACTTCTCGGCGACCCTCTACCGGCCCTCGGGGGAGACCCTCGCCAGGGTCACCATGCCGGAGCTGCGGCAGGCCGAGTCGGTCGCCTACACCGCCGACGGCAAGGCCCTGCTGGTCGGCTCCGAGGGCCCGAACAGCCCGGTCTACCGGGTGCCGCTCCCCGAGCGCGCCCAGGCCACGCCCACGCCGAAGCCCGTCGCCGCGCAGGAGAGCGCGCGCCCGTCCGACGCCGCGGAGCCGAGCGGCCTGACGGCCAAGGACGTGCTGATCTGGCTGGCCGCGGCCGCGGGGGCGACCGGCGTGATCACCTTCATCGCGCGCCGCACCCGCTGAGCCGTCAGGGGTTGCGCATGGTGGCGGTGAACATGTCGCCGCGCAGCGCGCGCTCGACCACCTCGATCGAGCGCGACAGGCGCACCAGCCGCGGCCCCTCCTGGCGGTAGGTGTCGAGCACGGCCTCGACGGCGTGCGGCGGCAGGTGGCCCTTGAGATCGACGGCCGCGCCGCGATAGCCCGCGCGGGCGGCCTCGACCGCCGCCCGGACGTGGTGCCTGGCCATGAAGGCCAGGGCCACCGGGTGCCGCCTCAGCACTTCGTAGGCCCGGTAGTCGGGCGGCACCGCGTCGAGCAGCCAGGCCACCGCCGAGGTCTCCCAGTCGGGGACGCTGGGCGGGCGGACCTCGGCGGGCCACTCTGGCGGGACGTACATGAGGTCATCGTACTCATGTTCGATTCGCCCAGGTATGGCGGCAGGGCGGCCTCTGGCAGGAAAATCGAGTGTGTGACGGAAAAGATCGGTGTCGTCGGGGCGGGGATCGTCGGGCTGGCCGTGGCGCGCGAGCTGGCCGCCGCCCGGGGCGCCGAGGTGACCGTGCTGGACAAGGAGCCGCGCGTCGGCGCCCATCAGACCGGGCACAACAGCGGCGTCGTGCACGCCGGGATCTACTACCCGCCGGGCTCGCTCAAGGCCAGGTTGTGCCGGGAGGGCGTGGCGCTGCTCAAGGCGTACTGCGCCGAGCACGGGCTGCCCTACCGCGAGGTCGGCAAGCTGGTCGTGGCCAGTACGCGGGCCGAGCGGGCGCCGCTGCGGGCGCTGGCCGAGCGGGCGCGGGCCAACGGCGTGCCCGGCCTCGCCGAGCTGGACGCCCTCGGCCTGCGCGAGATCGAGCCGCACGCGGTCGGCGTCGCCGCGATCCACTCGCCGCACACCGCCATCGCCGACTTCCCCGCCGTCGCCCGCGCGCTGGCGCTCGACGTGGCGCGGATGGGCGGCTCGGTACGCCTGTCGCACCCCGTACGGGCGATCCGCGAGACGTCGAAGGGCGTCCAGGTGCTGGCCGGCGGCCGGCGGTTCACCTTCGACCGGCTGGTGGTCTGCGGCGGGCTCGGCACGGACGCGGTCGCCAGGATGGCCGGGGCGCCGGGGGACGTGCGGATCGTGCCGTTCCGGGGCGAGTACTACGCGCTGGCCGGGGCGGCCAAGGAGCTGGTGCGCGGGCTGATCTACCCGGTGCCCGACCCGCGTTACCCGTTCCTGGGCGTGCACCTGACCAGGCACATCGACGACGAGGTGCTGGTGGGGCCGAACGCGGTGCTGGCCCTGGCCTACGAAGGCTACAGATGGCGAGATGTACGAAATTTCGGTCAAATTATGCGTTGGCCGGGAACGCTTCGCCTGGCTCGCGCCCATTGGCGTACCGGGATCAAAGAGGTCTACGGCTCCGTCGTCAAGAGCGCCTTCGTCAGGGCCGCCCGCCGGTACGTGCCCGAGCTCACCGCCGCCGACCTCGTCAGGACCGGTGGCGGCGTCCGGGCCCAGGCCGTCGCCAGGGACGGGCGGCTGGTGGACGACTTCGTGGTCGACGTCCAGGGCGGCGTGGTCCTGGTCCGCAACGCCCCTTCGCCCGCGGCGACGTCGAGTCTGGCAATTGCCCGGCATATTGCCGGAATTGTTCCAGCACTGTCCCGATGAGGGCATCCTTGGATGTGATGGAATCACGCCTGCTGATAGTCGAGGACGACCCCAACATCCTCGAACTCCTCGCCGCGAGCCTGAGGTTCGCGGGCTTCGACGTGACCACGGCCAAGAGCGGCCTCGACGCCGTCAGCGCCGTGCAACGGCACCGGCCCGACCTCGTCGTGCTCGACGTCATGCTGCCCGACCTGGACGGCTTCGAGATCGTCCGGCGGATGCGGAGCGGCGGGCTGCACACGCCCGTGGTGTTCCTGACCGCCCGCGACGAGACCGAGGACAAGATCCGCGGGCTCACGATCGGCGGCGACGACTACGTCACCAAGCCGTTCAGCCTGGAGGAGGTCGTGGCCAGGATCCACGCGGTGCTCCGGCGCACGAGCGGGGACGCGCAGGCCGCGCCGCCCAGGCTGACCTTCGCCGACATCGAGCTGGACGAGGAGAGCCACGAGGTCTGGCGCGGCGGCCACGCCGTCTCGCTCTCGCCGACCGAGTTCAAGCTGCTGCGCTACTTCATGACGAACGCCGGCCGCGTGCTGTCCAAGCCCCAGATCCTCGACCACGTATGGGACTACGACTTCAGGGGCGAGGTGGGCATCGTGGAGTCGTACGTGTCCGTCCTGCGCAGGAAGATCGACAACCGTAGCCCCCGGCTCATCCACACCCTGCGGGGTGTCGGATACGTGCTGCGCCTGCCACCGAGCCCCTGATGAGAGCCCTGCCGCTGAGGGTCAAGCTGATCGCGGTGATGCTGGCGCTGCTCGGCTGCGGCATGACCTTCGTCGGCCTGGTCAGCGTCTCGGTGCTGCACGGCTACCTCATGGACCGGGTGGACAGCCAGCTCAACCTGCTCAGCGTGCGCATGCACAAGAAGGTCATGAGTGACTGGCGTCGGGACAGGGAGACCCCCGACCGCCCGATCCTCATCGAGTCCGACGCGATCGCGCTGGTCAAGGAGCCGGGCGAGGAGTTCGTCCCGATGTTGCGCGACCGCGACGTGGACGCCAAGCCCAAGCCCGTCCTGCGCGGATCGCCCGGCGGCGACGCCTACACCGCGCCCGCCGTCGGCGGCGACGGAGAGTGGCGGGTGCTGCAGAGCGTGCTCCAGCGGCGCACGCTGGTCGTCGCCGTGGACCTGGAGGAGGTGGACGCCATCACCCGGCGGCTCGTGCTGATCGAGCTGCTCGGCGGCGGCGGCATCCTGCTCATCCTGGCGGTCGCGGGCGTCACCATCGTCCGCCGCAGCATGCGGCCGCTCGGGCAGATCGAGCGCACGGCCGAGGCCATCGCGGGTGGGGAGCTCGGCCGCCGGGTGCCGGACGCCGACCCCCGTACCGAGGTGGGCCGCCTGGCCAAGTCGCTCAACGGCATGCTGGCGCAGATCGAGACCGCCTTCGCCGCGCGCTCGGCGTCCGAGGCGGCGGCCCGCCGCTCCGAGGACCGCATGCGCCAGTTCGTCGGCGACGCGTCCCACGAGCTGCGCACCCCGCTGACCTCGATCCGCGGCTTCGCCGAGTACGCCCGCCAGAACCCCGGCGCCGACCCCGCCGAGCTGATGCAGCGCGTGGAGAAGGCCGCCGGGCGCATGAGCCTGCTGGTCGACGACCTGCTGCTGCTGGCCAGGGTGGACCAGCAGCGCCCGCTGCAGATGCGCCCGGTGGACATGCTGGCCCTGGTCGCCGATGCCGTGCACGACGCCCGGATCCTCGCGCCCGACCGTACGGTGAAGCTGGACGTGGTCGGCGGCGCGGCCCTCATCGTCTCCGGTGACGAAGTGCGCCTGCGGCAGGTCATCAGCAACCTCATGACCAACGCCATCGTGCACACCGAGCCCGGCACGCCCATCGTGGTACGCGCCGGGGCGACCGACGACACGGTCTTCACCGAGGTCGCCGACAGCGGCCCCGGCCTGCCCCCCGAGCAGGTCGAGCGGGTCTTCGAACGCTTCTACCGCGCCGACTCCGCGCGCAGCCGCCGCCGCTCCTCCGAGGACCGCGGCAGCGGGCTGGGCCTGGCCATCGTGCAGGCGCTCGTCCGGGCCCACAGCGGGACCGTGACGCTGACCAGCTCGCCGGAGGAGGGATCGACCTTCAGGGTCGAACTCCCACTCGCCTTGGAGTGAGCCTTCAGCTAACCCTCAGGTGCCTGAGCCACCCTGGAATCGTGACAAAACCCGAGGTCCGCGAGGCGTTGATCATGGTGGTGGACGACGAGCCCAGCATCAGGGACCTGCTCTCCGCCAGCCTGCGCTTCTCCGGGTTCGAGGTGCTGACCGCCGCCGACGGGCAGGAGGCCGTGGAGGTCGCCGAACGCGCCGCGCCCGACCTGGTGGTGCTCGACGTCATGCTGCCCGACCTGGACGGGTTCGAGGTGGCCAGACGGATCGACGCGCCCGTGCTGTTCCTCACCGCCCGGGACGCCACCGAGGACAAGATCGCCGGTCTCCGGGTGGGCGACGACTACGTCACCAAGCCGTTCAGCCTGGAGGAGGTGCAGGCCAGGATCCGGGCGGTGCTGCGGCGTACCAGGACCGAGGGGGCGCCGGTCAGCCGGCTCAAGGTGGCCGACCTGGAGCTGGACGAGGACGCCCGCGAGGTCTGGCGGGCCGGCCGCCAGGTCCGGCTGTCCCCGACCGAGTTCAAGCTGCTGCACTACTTCATGGTCAACGCCGGACGGGTGTTGTCGAAGGCGCAGATCCTCGACCACGTGTGGAACTACGACTTCGGCGGCGACGCCGGCGTCGTCGAGTCGTACGTCTCCTACCTGCGGCGCAAGGTGGACGACGTCGAGCCCCGCCTGATCCACACCCTGCGCAGCGTCGGGTACGTGCTCAGGGAGCCGCCGCCCGCCGGTTGATCCCCGGCCCGCGGCCACGCGCTGTGGACCGTCCCGGCGCGCTCACCGTAGCGTGGACCTGCGGGCGCGAGGTGTCGAGCGGCGTACCGCGGGAAGCGGGGTTGGCACCTATGGAGCTGCTGGGGGCGTTGGAGTCGTTGCGCCGCCCGCTCGATCGCGAGCTGTTCCCGCTGGCGATCGGCGAGGCCGCGGCGGACCGGCGTGCCCTGCGCGAGCTGACCGGCCAGCTCGACGACTACCTGCTGCCGCGGCTGCGGGCGATCGACGCGCCGCTGCTGGCCGTCGTCGGCGGGTCCACCGGGGCGGGCAAGTCCACGCTGGTCAACTCGCTGGTCGGAGCCGACGTGGCCGAGCCGGGCGTGCTGCGGCCCACCACGCTGGTGCCCACGCTCGTCGTCAGCCCGGCCGACCGCGACTGGTTCACGGGCCAGAACGTGCTGCCCGGCCTGTCCCGCGCCACCGGCGGCCCCGGGAGGCCCGGTGGTGCCAGTGGTGCCAGTGCTGCCGGCGGTGCCGGCTCGCTGCGCGTGGTCGTGTCCGACGCGCTCGGCGCCGGGCTGGCGCTGCTCGACGCCCCCGACATCGACTCCGTGGTGACCTCCAACCGGGAGCTCGCCGCGCAGCTCCTCGCCGCCGCCGACCTGTGGCTGTTCGTCACCACCGCCGCCCGGTACGCCGACGAGGTGCCCTGGAGCTTCCTGCGCTCGGCCCGCGAACGCAGCACGGCCCTGGCCGTCGTCCTCGACCGGATCGCGCCCGAGGCCGTCGAGCCCGTCTCCCGCGACCTCGACCGCCTCCTGGCGGAGAACGGCCTGTCGGGCACCCGGCTGTTCACCGTGCCGGAGGCCGCGCTGCCCGACGAGAAGGCGCGGCTGCCGGAGGAGTCGGTGCGGCCCATCGTCTCCTGGCTCACGGGGCTGGCCGCCGACGCCGCCGAACGGTCCCGGGTCGTACGCCAGACGTTGTCGGGCGCCCTGGACAGCCTGGACACCCGCGTCCCCGCGCTGGCCACGGCCGTCGAGCGCCAGCAGGCCGCCTTCGACGGGCTGCGGACGATCGTGACCGGCGCGTACGCGGGCGGCATGGCCGACTTCGACGAGGGCATGCGCGACGGCTCCCTGCTGCGCGGCGAGGTGCTGGCCCGCTGGCAGGACTTCATCGGCACCGGCGACCTCATGCGGTCCCTGGAGAGCCGGGTCGGGTGGCTGCGTGACCGGATCGTCGGCTTCTTCACCGGCCGCGCCCCCGCCGTCGAGCTCAAGGACGCCCTGGAGAGCGGCGTCGAGTCGCTGATCAGGGGCGCGGCCGACGGCGCGGCTGAACGCGCGCTCGAAGGGTGGTCGGCCGCGCCCGGCGGGGGCGGGCTGCTCGACCGGCTCGGCGCCATGGAGGCCGCGCGGCTCGGCCGGGCCTCTCCCGACCTGGGCAGGCGGGCCGAGGCGGCGGTGCGCGGCTGGCAGGAGTTCGTCCTCGACCTCGTACGGGAGGAGGGGGCGGAGAAGCGGACCACGGCGCGGCTCGCGTCGTTCGGGGTCAACGGGGCGGGGCTGCTGCTCATGCTGGCCGTGTTCGCCTCGACCGGCGGGCTCACCGGGATCGAGGTCGGCATCGCGGGCGGGACGAGCGTGTTGTCGCAGAAGCTGCTGGAGGCCGTCTTCGGCGACCAGGCCGTGCGCTCGCTGACCACGCGGGCCCGCGAGGATCTGCGGGAACGGGTGCGCGTGCTGCTGGCGGAGGAGGCCGCCCGCTTCACCGCCCGGCTGGAGACCGTCGAACCGCCCAGGGGCACGGCCGACGCGTTGCGCGCGGCGGCCCGCGCGATCCACGACCACCGCGCCGAACTCCCCACCCCCACCGCCCGCACGGCCGAACTCCCCGCCCCTGAGGCCCCGACAGCCGAGCTGCCCGCTCCCGACGGTCCGACGGCCGAGCTGCCCGCTCCCGACGGTCCCACGGCCGAGTCGCCCGCTCCCGACCGTGCGGAGGGGCCGTGAAGCTGCTGCGCCGCAAGGAGGGGCCCTCGCTCGACGCCCGGCTGGCCGCCCTGCTGGAGGCCGCCGAACTGGCCGAGGGACGCCTCCCCGAGCAGGACGTGTCCGCCGCGCGGGCCGTCGCGGAACGGGCCGGCGCACGCCGCAGCCTCTCGGTCGACCACACCGTGGCCGCGCTCGCCGGCGCGACGGGCAGCGGCAAGTCCTCCCTCTACAACGCCCTGGCCGGCGAGGAACTGGCCGCCGTGGGCGTCACCAGGCCCACGACCTCCACCGCCCAGGCCGCCCTGTGGGACGGCGAGGGCGCCGGTCCGCTGCTGGACTGGCTCGACGTCCCGCGCCGCCACTCCGCCGCCGAGGCGCCGGGGACGTCCGGTCTCGTCCTCCTCGACCTGCCCGACCACGACTCGATCCGGCTCTCCCACCGCCTTGAGGTGGACCGCCTGGTGGCGCTGGTGGACCTCCTCGTCTGGGTCGTCGACCCCCAGAAGTACGCCGACGCCGCGCTGCACGAGCGCTACCTGCGTCCGCTGGCCGGACATCGCGACGTGATGCTGGTGGTGCTCAACCAGGTGGACCGCCTGCCTCCACAGGCTGTGGAACGCTGCGTGGCCGACCTGCGCCGCCTCCTGGAGGAGGACGGGCTCGCGGGCGTTCCGGTGCTGCCGGTCTCCGCCAGGACCGGCGCCGGCCTGCCGGAGCTCCGCTCGATCCTGGCCGACCGGGTCGCCCGGCGCGAGTCGTGGGCCGCCCGCCTGGCCGCCGACGTCACCACCGCCGCCGGCCACCTGGCCGTGGCCGGCCCGCCGCCCGGCCCCGGCGCCCAGCGGGTGGCGGGGCTGGACCGGCGGCTCACGGGCGCGCTCTCCCAGGCCGCCGGGGTGCCGCTGGTCCTGGAGGCCGTGGCCAAGGGGCACCGGCACCGTGCCGTGGTCGCCACCGGCTGGCCGGTGACCCGGTGGCTGCGCAGGTTCCGGCCCGACCCGTTGCGCAGGCTCAGGATCGGGGTGGGACGGCCGGACAAGGAGATCGTGGGGCGTACGTCGGTGCCGGCGGCGTCGGCCGTACAGCGCACGCAGGTCGAGACGGCGATCAGGGACGTCGGCGAGGCGGCCGCCGCGGACCTGCCCGGCCCGTGGGCGGCGGCGGTGCGGCAGGCCGCGCGCTCGCGCTCCCCGGAACTGGCCGACGCGGTCGACCGGGCCGTGGGCCGCACCACCGCCGGGACCACCCGCAGGCCGCGGTGGTGGCGGATGGTGAACGTGTTGCAGTGGGTCGTCTTCGCCGCCATGGCGGCGGGCGCCCTGTGGCTGGGCGTGCTGTTCGGGATGGACTACCTGCGCCTGCCGCAGCCGCCGCTCCCCACCCTGGGCGCGGTGCCGTGGCCGACCGTGCTGCTGGCGGGCGGCGCGCTGGCCGGGGTGATGATCGCGCTGTTGTCCCGACTGGCCGCGTGGGCGGGCGGGCGGCGCAGGGCCGGACGTACGGCGCGAGCCCTGCGTACCGCCATCGGCGAGGTCGCCGAGAACTACGTGCTGGACCCCGTGACGGCCGAACTCGACCGCTACACCCGATTCACGGACGCCGTCACCACAGCCCGCTCCTGACCGCCGTCACGCTTTTCTCCTACCGAGCAGTGGGACCGCGAGCAGGGCGCCCAGCAGGGCGGACGCCGCGCTCACCAGGAACGGCGCCGACGCCCCGGACCACTGCCCGGCCACCCCCGCCACCCCCGATCCCGCCGCGGCGCCCATCCCCATGGCCGTGGACAACCACCCGAACGCCTCCCCCTGGGCCCCGGGCGCGAACCGGTCCACCAGCAGCGACGACGTCGTCAGCGCCGGATTCAGCACCAGCCCCCCGGCGAACAGCACCGCCCAGAACGCCGGCAACGCCCCGACCATCGCCAGCGGCGCCAGCACGACCCCGAGCACCAGCAGCAACCCCACCAGCCGCGCCGCCGGCGGGGACGCCCACGTACGGGCCCCGTACCCGGCCGCCCCGGCGATGCCGCCCAGTGAGAGCGCCGCCACGAGCAGCCCGGTGGCGGCGGGCACGTCCCGGGCGGCGGCCATCGCGGGCACCCCCACCTGCAGCGCGCCCATGGTCCCGCCGAGCAGCAGCACCACGGCCAGCAGCACCAGCATCCCGCGGTCGGCGAAGACCCGCCCGCCCTCCCGTACGGGAGCCGTCCCGTCGGCCCGCAGCGCCCGCGAGAAGGCCAGCGTGCCCGCCCCCGCGGCCACCGCCACCACCCCCAGCGCCAGCGAGGACGAGGCCGCCGCGATCACCAGCCCGAACAGCAGCGGCCCGACCAGCATGGCCAGCTCCTGCACCAGGTAGACCAGGCTGTAGACGGCCGTACGGGCGTCGTCGCCGACCTGCCGCCCCCATTCGACGCGCATGCTCACCGAGATCGGCGGCAGCCCGGCCCCGGCGACCCAGCCCAGCGCCACGAACGTCCACGCCGGCCAGCCGCCCGCCGCCGCCGCGACCAGTGCGATCAGCCCGGCGACGTGCAGGAACGCCGTCGCCGTGAGCACCGCCCGAGGGCCGCGCCGGTCCATCAGCCGCCCCTGGACGGGCCTGCCCATGCCCGCGCCCACCGAGAACGCCGCCGCGCACGTCCCGGCGAGCGCCAGCGACCCGGTCGCCGCCTGCACGACCAGGACCATCCCCACGGGCGCGACCTGCTGCGTGAGCTGGGAAAGGAAGCCGAACACGGCCTGCGCCCCGACCCCCGGCATCCTGAACAGGCCCCGATACGGCATATCCATCCCCATACGCCCACGCTAACCCCAAGATCGCCGATCTTCCCCGTCCGGAGGGCGGCAGAGCGCCGCCCCGGCCTTCCACAAGGTCGCGACGGCCCTGGGGCGGCCCTCCGGGGGTGGTCAGTCGGAGGTGAGGGAGGCGGCGACCGTGCGCAGGGCGGAGAGCAGGGGGAGGAGCAGGGGGTGTGCGTCGGAGCCCCGGCGGGTCGCGGCGAAGACCCGGCGGTCGGGCCCCGGCGTGTGGCGCACCACGACCCCCGTCAGCGCCATGTCCCGGAGCGCCAGCCGCGGGACGAGCGCCACCCCCGCCCCGGCCCCCACCAGCGCCACCACGGCCCGGAAGTCGTCGGAGCAGTGGACGACGTTGGGCGTGAAGCCCACCTGCTGGCAGGCGAAGGTGATGACGTCGTGCACGGGATTGCCCGGGTAGGGGCCGATCCAGGTGTCGGCGGCGAGCGACACCAGCGTGGCCGACCCCGCTTCCGGATGCCCCTCGGGCAGGACCAGGTCGAACGGCTCGGCGTACAGGGGGATGCGCGACAGCCGGCGGTCGGCGGCGTCGGGCCCGCCCCGGTACTCGACCGTCACCGCCAGGTCGGCCCCGCCGTCGAGCAGCATGGCCAGGCTGTGGTCGCCCTCGGCGTCGAGCACCCGGACCTTGAGAGCGGGCGCGGTCGCGCGCAGGGCGGCGATGGCGGGGGAGAGCACGGCGCTGATCGCGGTGGCGAAGCAGGCCACGGTCACCTCGCCGGCCTCGCCCGTGGTGTACGCGGCCACCTCGGCCTCGGCGCGTTCGAGCTGGGCCAGCACCTCGTTGGCGTGCCCCACCATGATCTTGCCCACGGCGGTGAGGTGCACGCCCCGGCCGTCACGCGTGAACAGCCGGTGGCCCACCTCGTGCTCCAGAGCCACGAGCTGCTGGGAGACCGCCGAAGGGGTCAGGTGGAGCGCCGCCGCGGCGGCGGTGACCGTGCCGTGGTCGGCCACCGCCCGCAGTGTGCGAAGCCGCCGCGTGTCAATCACGCAGCGAGAATACTCAACCCTGGCGAGCCTGGACGAACGCCGCCACGGCCCGGTCGACGTCCTCGGCCGAGTGGGCGGCCGAGAGCTGCACCCTGATCCTGGCCTGGCCGTGCGGGACGACCGGGTAGGAGAAGCCGATCACGTAGACGCCCAGGTCGAGGAGGCGTTCGGCCATGGCTCCCGCTTCGCCGGCGTCGCCGATCATCACGGGCACGATCGGGTGATCGCCCGGCAGGATGTCGAACCCGGCCTTGGTCATCTCGCCGCGGAAGCGCGCGGTGTTCGAGCGCAGCCGCTCGCGCGCCTCGCCGGACGTCTCCAGCAGGTCGAGGATGCGCAGCGAGGCCGCCGCGATGACGGGGGCCAGGGAGTTGGAGAACAGGTACGGCCGCGACCGCTGGCGCAGCAGTTCGCAGACCTCCTTGCGGGCCGAGACGTAGCCGCCGCTGGCCCCGCCGAGCGCCTTGCCCAGGGTGCCGGTGATGATGTCGACGCGGTCGGTCACGCCGTGCAGCTCGGGCGTGCCGCGGCCGGTGGGGCCGACGAAGCCGACGGCGTGGGAGTCGTCCACCATGACCATGGCGTCGTACCGGTCGGCCAGGTCGCAGATCTCGCGCAGCGGGGCGAGGTAGCCGTCCATGGAGAAGACGCCGTCGGTGACGATCAGCCGCCGCCGGGCGTCGGACGCCTCCTTGAGCCTGGCCTCCAGCTCGGCCATGTCACGGTTGGCGTAGCGGAAGCGCTGGGCCTTGGACAGCCGGATGCCGTCGATGATGCTCGCGTGGTTGAGCGCGTCGGAGATCACCGCGTCCTGGGCGTCGAGCAGGGTCTCGAAGACGCCGCCGTTGGCGTCGAAACACGAGCTGTAGAGGACGGTGTCCTCCATGCCCAGGAAGTCCGACAGGCGCGATTCGAGCTCCTTGTGCACCTCCTGGGTGCCGCAGATGAACCGCACGGACGCCATGCCGAAGCCCCAGCGGTCGAGCGCCTGCTTGGCCGCCTCGACCACCTCGGGGTTGTCGGCCAGGCCCAGGTAGTTGTTGGCGCAGAAGTTCAGCACCTCGCGCCCGGCCACGCCGACCTGGGAGCTCTGCGGGGTGGTGATCACCCGCTCGGGCTTGAGCAGCCCGGCCTCGGTGATCTCGTCGAGCGTCGTACGCAGCTGCTCGCGCACGTTCGTGAACATCAAGCGCTCCAATCGAGGATGACCTTGCCCGTACGGCCGCTCGCGGCCGTGTCGAAGGCGGCGTCGAAGTCGTGGTACGAAAACCGATCAGTGATCACGGGGGAGAGGTCGAGCCCCTTTTCCAGCAGGACTGACATGTTGTACCAGGTCTCGTACATCTCCCGGCCGTAAACGCCCTTGATCGTGAGCATCGAGGTCACCACGGTCGCCCAGTCGACGGCGAACTCCTCGGCGGGAAGACCGAGCATCGCGATCTTCCCTCCGTGCGTCATGTTCGCGATCATGTCTCGCATGGCCCCTGGGTTACCGGACATCTCCAGTCCGACGTCGAAGCCCTCCCGCATGTGGAGCTGGCGCACGCCCTCGCCGATCGACGCCCTGGAGACGTTGAGCGCGAGCGAGACGCCGAGCTTGCCGGCCAGGTCGAGGCGCTCGTCGCTGACGTCGGTGATCACCACGTTGCGCGCGCCGACGTGCGTGGCCACGGCCGCGGCCATGAGGCCGATCGGGCCGGCGCCGGTGATCAGCACGTCCTCGCCGACCAGGGGGAAGGACAGTGCGGTGTGCACGGCGTTGCCGAACGGGTCGAAGATGGCCGCCACGTCGGGATGAACGGGCACCCGGTGCACCCACACGTTCGAGGCGGGCAGGGTGACGAACTCGGCGAACGCGCCGTCCCGGTTCACGCCGAGGCCGACCGTGTTGCGGCACAGGTGGCGGCGTCCGGCCATGCAGTTGCGGCACTTGCCGCAGACGATGTGGCCCTCGCCGCTCACCAGGTCGCCGACGGCGATGTCCTCCACACCGGGCGCGACCTCGACCACGTGGCCGCTGAACTCGTGTCCGACGACGAGCGGGAGCTTCAGCGTGTGCCGCGCCCAGTCGTCATATTTGCGGATGTGCAGGTCGGTGCCACAGATGCCGGTACGCAGCACCCGGATCTTCACCTCGCCCGGCCGAACCTCGGGCTCCGGCACGTCCACCAGCCAAAGGCCGGGCTCGGCCTTCTGCTTGACCAGCGCTTTCATCGATTCACTTCCCCCTGTTCCGAACCTAACGCACTGTGCCCGCTCCCCTCGGAACCTGTCCATCGAGGGATTCTTAAGTGCCCCCACAGCTCAGCTTCACGCGGCAGCGGGACCAGGCACAATTACGAAATAAGCTTGTAGATGACCTGCCCGTCGACTCGGAGGTATCGGTGCGACAGCAGAGCGGCGACGCCTCGCTCCTGCGCAAGCTCAACTCGGCGGCCATCCTGCGCGTGCTGCGCGAGGCCGACGTGGCCACGCTGTCGGAGCTGGCCAGGGCGGCCCGGGTGTCCAGGCCGACGGCCGAGGTCATCGTCGACGACCTGGTCACCGAGGGCTGGGCGGAGGAGTGCGAGGAGGAGGCCGGTGACCGTCAGCGAGGGCGACCGGCCAAGCGGTTCAGGTTCCGCGCCTCGGCGGGGCACGTGCTGGGCGTCGGCATCGGCGGTTCCAGCCTGCGTGCCATGCTGGCCGACCTGAACGGCACGATCACGGTCACCCGCCGCGCGCCCAACCACCGGGACATGCCCGCCGCCGAGCGGCTGGACGAGATCGTCGAGCTCGCCTCGGCGACCGCCGCCCAGGCCGGGCTGGCGCTCGCGGACGTCACCGTCGTCGGCGTGGGCACCACCGGCACGGTCGACGGCTCCGGGCGCGTCGTGAAGAGCGTCGCCCTGTCCGACTGGACCGGCATCGACCTCCAGGGCGAGCTGTCGGCCCGCATCCCCGCGCCGGTGCTCGTCGAGAACGACATGCGCCTGGCCGTCCTCGCCGAGCACTGGCGGGGCGCCGCCCAGGGCCGCGACGACGTCGTCTACCTGTTCACCGGCGACCGCATCGGCATGGGCCTGCTCATCGGCGGCCGGCCGTACCGGGGGGCGCACGCGGCCGGCGGCGAGATCGGCGCCCAGCCGCACAACAACTGGACGGCCTTCCGGCACGTCCTGGAGTACGCGATGGCCGTCGAGCCGGGCGAGCTGCGCTCCAGCAGGCAGAGCGCCGAGTTCGCGATCGCCAGGGCCCGCGCCGGCGACGAGCGGGCGGGCCGGGCGGTCAGGGAGTTGGCGCGCGGCCTGGCCGCCGGGCTCATCACGGTGGTCAATCCGCTCGACCCGGACATGGTGGTCATCGGCGGCAGCCTGTCCTCAGCCGGAGACCTGCTGGTCGAGCCGGTGCGCGAGGTGTTCGAGGAGTACTGCCTCTATCCGCCGGAGGTGGTCGCGTCGGGGCTGGGCAGCGAGTGCATCACGCTGGGTGCTGTCCGCTTTGCCCTCGACCAGGCGAATCGGCTGCTCTTTACGTAGCTTTCTTGGTTAATTAGGTCACTGTTCTGTCACGGCCATGTCGCTGAGTGACATCGATCCAGAGGTCATGCGTAGATCTGCTCGATTTAAGCTAGTTATTTGCATAAATCGGTACTAGCCTCCAGCCAATCCCGACCCGACTGGAGGTGAGCGTGTGGCCGCTGTCACCCTGCTTGAGCGGCTGAAGCGCGACTGGACGCTGCTGGCCCTGTGCCTGCCCGGCGTCCTGTACTTCGTGGCCTTCTTCTACGTGCCGCTGCTGGGCAACGTCATCGCCTTCAAGGACTACGCGCCGTTCCTCGGCATCGCGGGCAGCCCCTGGGTGGGCCTGGACAACTTCGTGATGCTGCTGGAGGAGCCCGAGTTCTGGAGCGCGGTCGGCAACACCCTGCAGATCACGGCGCTGCAGCTCGTCCTCTACTTCCCGGCCCCGATCGCGCTCGCGCTCCTGCTGAACTCCCTGATCGGCCACCGCGTCAAGCGGTTCATCCAGACCGTCGTCTACCTGCCGCACTTCCTGTCGTGGGTGGTCGTGGTGGCGATGTTCCAGCAGGTAATCGGCGGGGCCGGCACGGTGAGCTCGTTCCTGAACTCGCACGGCGTCACCATCGGCAACCTGATGTCGAACGCCGACACCTTCAAGCTCCTCGTGACCGCCCAGGTGATCTGGAAGGACTGCGGCTGGGGCACGATCATCTTCCTGGCCGCGATCACCGCGATCGACATGAGCCAGTACGAGGCCGCCGCGATCGACGGCGCCGACTGGAAACGCCGCCTGTGGCACGTCACGCTGCCCGGCATCCGCTCGGTCATCCTCATGATGCTCATCCTGCGCCTGGGCGACATCCTGTCCGTCGGCTTCGAGCAGATGGTCCTGCAACGGGAGGCCGTGGGCGCCGGAGCGGCCGAGGTCATCGACACCTACGTCTACTACCACGGCATCCGGGACGGCGACTGGGGCATGAGCACCGCGGCCGGCCTCATGAAGGGGCTCATCGGCGCGGCGCTCATCTACGCGGCGAACAAGCTCGCGCACCGCTTCGGAGAGCAAGGGATCTATCGATGAGGCCGCCGTGGATGGAGCGCCCGACCGTCGCCGGGCGCACGCTCAAGTTCGTCGTGCTGACCGCGATCACCGTGGTCGTGCTGTACCCGTTCGGGCTGGCCGTCGGCACGAGCCTGATGGGACGCGCCGAGAGCATCGCCAACGGCGGCAGCTACGTGCTCTGGCCCTCGCACCCCACGTTCGAGGCGTACTCGCTGATCCTGTCCGGCGGCGCGGTCACCCGGTCGGTGCTGATCAGCATCGGCATCACGCTCACCGGCACCGCGCTCAGCCTGATCTGCACGGTCTTCCTCGGCTACGCGCTGTCGCGGCGCGGCATGCTCGGCGGCAAGCCGATCCTGCTCATGGTGCTGGCCACGTTCCTGTTCACGCCCGGCATGATCCCGAGCTACCTGATGGTCAAGGAACTCGGGATGATCGACACCTACCAGTCGCTCATCGTGCCGGTGCTGGTCAACGCGTTCAACGTGGTCGTGGTCAGGTCGTTCTTCCAGAACCTGCCCGAGGAGCTGTTCGAGGCCGCCCGCATGGACGGGTGCGGCGAGTTCCGCATGATGTGGCGGATCGCGCTCCCGCTGTCCAAGGCGGTGATCGCCGTCGTCGGCCTGTTCTACGCGGTCTCGTACTGGAACACGTTCTTCAACGCCATCCTCTACATCAACGACCAGACCAAGCACCCCATCCAGGTCGTGCTGCGGCAGTTCATCTTCCGCGGCACCGCGGCCACGGGCTCGGACGTCGCGATCGTGCGCGACCTGCCCGCCTCATCGGTGCAGATGGCGGTGCTCATCATCGCGCTCGTGCCGATCCTGCTCGCCTACCCCTTCCTCCAGAAGTACTTCACCAAGGGCGTCCTCACCGGCGCCATCAAGGGCTGAGAACCCGGGAGCAACCATGTCATCCATCATGTCCCGTCGTGGATTCCTCGGACTCGCGCTCGCCGGCGCCACGGTAGCCGGGCTCGCGGCCTGCGGAGGCGAGGGCGGCCCCGCGGGTGTGAAGCAGGGCGGCGCCGATCTGTCCAAGAAGCTGACGCTGCCGACGTACACCGCCGCCAAGATCCCCACGCCCGACCTGCCGATCGACGCGGGCCAGGACCCGGCGTACCTGAAGTACCCGAGCGAGCTGGTCAAGTCCGTCGCGGCCGCGCCCGGCGACGGCCAGAAGATCACCTCGCTCACCCAGACGTGGGACGTCGCGCCGCCCGCGCCCGGCCAGAACACCTACCTCCAGGAGCTGGGCAAGGCCCTGGGCTCCGAGTGGAGCATGAACATCGTGGTGGGCGACGGCTACCCCGACAAGTTCAACGCCATCATCGCCAGCGACGACCTGCCCGACCTGGTCTGGTTCCCGCCGAACCAGGGTCTGCAGCGGGTGCCCGAGCTGCTGGCGGCCAAGTTCCACGACCTGACGTCGTACCTGAGCGGCGACGCGATCAAGAAGTATCCGAACCTGGCCAACCTGGGCGACGTGACCTGGAAGTCCGCGGTCACGGACGGGAAGCTGTACGGCGTGGCGGTGGCCTACAGCCGGTTCGGGCAGGTGTTCCTGGTCAACACCGACTACTGGGAGCCGGTCGGCGGCACGGCCTTCAGCGGCGCCGACGACTTCCTGGCCAAGGCCAAGCAGCTGCTGGACGTGAAGAAGAACAAGTACCCGCTCGAACCGAGCTACTACAACCACGTGCACATGTTCAGCCACTGGTACGGCGCCCCCAACACCTGGAAGCTGGCCGGCGGCAAGCTGACCCACCAGTTCGAGACGCCCGAGTACCAGGCGGCCCTGGAGCTCGCGGTCAAGTGCTTCAAGGCCAACCTGTTCTGGCCCGACCCCGCCCTGGCCACCATCAAGGACAAGGTCGCCAACGGCCAGATCGGCGCGTACGTCGAGTCGTTCCCCGGCTTCCTCAACGACGCCAAGACCCAGAAGTACAACCTGGGCGCGATCGTGCCCTTCGCGGCCACGCCGTCGTCCAAGCCGGTCTACAACGCCGGCCTCGGCTCGGTGGGCTTCACCTCGATCAGCAAGAAGGTGGACCCCAAGCGCATCGAGACCCTGCTCGGCGTGCTCAACTACCTGGCCGCCCCGTTCGGCACGGAGGAGTACGAGCGCGTCAACTTCGGCGTCGAGGGCACCCACTTCACCAAGAAGGACGGGGACCTCGCCTTCACCGACAAGGGCGCGGCCGAGGTGCCCACCACGCAGCAGCCGCTCTCGTTCGTGATCGGCTCGCCGTCCGCGCTGTTCCTGCCCGGCCAGCCCGAGCGCACCAAGCTCATCCACGACTTCGAGACCAAGATCGCGCCTATGCTTCAGGAGCGCGTCACCACCGGCCACTTCTCCGACACCTACACGCAGAAGAACGGTGAGCTGAGCACCATGGGCAAGGACATGGTCGACGACATCGTGACCGGCCGTAAGTCGATGTCGGACTGGCCGGCCTTCGTCAAGAAGTGGCTGGGCAGGGGCGGCGAGGCGATGCGGGCCGAGTACGAGGCCTCCATCGCCAAGGGCTGACCGTTCTACCGTTTGAAAGGACACTTGTGGAAGACCTGCGCATCGGAGTCATCGGGCTCGGGCTGCGGACGAGCCTCGCTCTGGCCGCGCACCGGCCCGGCGAGGGCTCGGTCGTGGCGGCGCTGTGCGACTCCGACCCGGCAGTGCTCAAGACGAAGTCGGAGCGGTTCGAGGCGGAGTTCCTGACCGGGGAGTACCGCGAGCTGCTCGACCGGCCGGACCTCGACGCGATCATCGTCAACACCCCCGACGACACGCACGAGCGCATCGCGATCGACGCCCTCCAGGCCGGCAAGGCCGTCTACCTGGAGAAGCCGATGGCGATCACCGTCGAAGGCTGCGACAACATCCTGAGGGTCGCCCGCGAGACCGGCACCCGCCTGTACGTGGGGCACAACATGCGCCACATGGGCGTGGTGCGGCTGATGCGCGACATCATCGGCAAGGGTGTGATCGGCGAGCCCAAGACCGTGTGGGTACGCCACTTCGTGTCCTACGGCGGCGACTACTACTTCAAGGACTGGCACGCCGACCGCACCCGTACCACGGGCCTGCTGCTGCAGAAGGCGGCGCACGACCTCGACGTGATCCACTGGCTGGCCGGCGGCTACACCACCCGCGTGAACGCCCTGGGCGACCTGATGGTCTACGGCGACCTGCCGCGCCGCGAGCCCGGGACGCCCCGGCCGGAGGGCTGGCTGCGGGACTTCGACTGGCCGCCCACCGAGCGGCGGGACCTGCACCACGTGGTGGACGTCGAGGACGTGTCGGTGATGAACATGCGCCTGGACAACGGCGTCATCGCCGCCTACCAGCAGTGCCACTTCAGCCCCGACTACGTGCGCAACTACACCGTCATCGGCACCGAGGGCCGCCTGGAGAACTTCGGCGACGGCCCGGGGGACACGGTCAAGGTGTGGAACACCGGCCCCACCTCCTACCGGGACGACTGCGACATCGCCTACCAGGTGCCGGCCGCGAAGGGCACACACGGCGGGGCCGACCCGCAGATCCTGGCCGAGTTCTGCCGGTTCGTCAGGGAAGGCGGAGCGACCGACACCTCACCCGTGGCGGCCAGGATGAGCGTGGCGGCCGGCTACATGGCCACGATGTCGCTGCGCGACGGCGGCATGCCGTACGACGTGCCGCCGCTGGACCCGGAGCTGGCCGCCTACTTCGACAACGGCCAGCGCTGAGCGACGCCGGGGCCGCGCGGGCCCCGGCGGACGTCAGCGGTCGCTCTCCTTGGGGGCGCTCTCGCGCTCGCGGTCCAGGTCGGCGAACGGGGACGGCTCGTTCACGGCCTGGGCGATCTGGCGCGGCCCCTTGGGGCTCTCGGCCTGCTGCGCGTCGGCGACCGCCTCGGCCGCCGCCTCCGTGGCCGCCGCGATCTCCTTGTCCAGCTCTTCCGACGGCCGGGGCTGATCCTCGCGGGTGGCGGCCGACTTCGGCAGCGCCTCGGTGAACGCCTTCGAGACGCCCTGCAACGCCGAGGTGACCTCGCTCGGGATGACCCAGAACGTGTTGCCGTTGCCCTGGGCGAGCTGCGGCAGCACCTGAAGGTACTGGTAGGCCAGCAGCTTGGGGTCGGGGTCGTTGCGGTGGACGGCCTGGAAGACCTGGTCGATGGCGCGCGACTGGCCCTCGGCCTCCAGGATGGCGGCCGAACGCTGGCCCTCGGCCCGCAGGATGCGGCTCTGCTTGTCACCCTCGGCCGTGAGGATCTGCGACTGTCGCGCGCCCTCGGCGTTGAGGATCGCGGCCCGCTTGTCGCGCTCGGCCCGCATCTGCTTCTCCATCGCGTCCTTGATGGTCTTGGGCGGGTCGATGGCCTTGACCTCGACACGGTTGACGCGGATGCCCCACTTGCCGGTGGCCTCGTCGAGCACGCCGCGCAGCTGGCTGTTGATGGTGTCGCGCGAGGTGAGCGTCTTCTCCAGGTCCATCGAGCCGATCACGTTCCGCATGGTCGTGACGGTGAGCTGCTCTATGGCCGTGATGTAGTTGGCGATCTCGTACGCCGCCGCCCGGGGGTCGGTGACCTGGAAGTACAGGACGTTGTCGATCTCGACGACCAGGTTGTCCTCGGTGATGACCGGCTGGGGACGGAACGTCACCACCTGCTCGCGCAGGTCGATCATCGGATAGACGCGGTCGACGTACGGGATGACGAAGTTGAGGCCCGGCTTGAGCGTGCGGTGGTAGCGGCCGAGCCGCTCCACGTTGCGCGCCCGCGCCTGCGGCACGATCCGCACGGCTTTGAGCACGGTGAACGCGGCGAAAAGGATGATCAGCAGTCCGGCTATCAGCAACGGGTCCATGTGCTCACTCCCGTGGATACACGAGGGCTGTGGCGCCCTCGATCTCGATGATGTCGACGGTGGCCCCGGTGGGGATCACCAGGGTCTCGTCATATGCGCGCGCGGACCACTCCTCACCCCCGATGCGGACCCGCCCGTCGCGGCCGGTGACCTCGGCGACCACGTACGCGGGCTTGCCGACGAGGGCCTCAACGCCGAACCGCTGCAACGGCGGCTGCTGGAGGTGGCGGACGGCGAGCGGCCGGATGACCACCATCCCGGCCGCCGACGACAGGGCGAACACGAGGATCTGCAGCGGGACGGGCAGCCCGACGGCGGCGGTCAGGGCGGTCAGGAGAGCGGCCACGCCCAGGAGACCCAGCGCCGCCGTGAGAGTGAACAGTTCGGCCACACCGAGGACGACTGCGAGGATTATCCAGATGACCCATTCATCCATGCTCCGGCCCTCCTGAACCTATAACGGGCCTGTGTGTGTGACTGGTTCCCCCTTACCACCGTAATCCCCCATTCGTCCGCAGGCACCCGTCACCTGCTGGACGGCGGCGCGGGCAACGCGCTTCCCTGGAGCCATTTGTCCCACGGAAGTTGCCAGAAACCCCACCCGTTGTCCCATTCCAGCTCGCGGGCCGTGCCGGTGATCAGGACGGGGTCGCCGCGCAGCGAACCGGCGTAGAACCAGGACGCCTGGTCGGGACGCGCGTTGATGCAGCCGTGGCTGACGTTTTCCTTTCCCTGGGCCCAGACATTGTCCTTCGCGTGCACGTACTCGCCGCTGTTGGAGATGCGCACGGCGTGCTCGATCAGCAGGTCGTAGTAGCCGGGGTCGCCCTTGGAACGGCCGGGGGAGATCATGCGGACCGGGTTTCCCTTGTCCATGGTCAGGTGCATGCCGCTGGTCGTGGTGTATTCGCGGGTGGTGGCCATGCCCGCGCTGATGGCCATCTGCTGCACCACCTTGCCGTCGCGGCGCACGACCATCTGGTGAGTGCGGGTGTCGACCGTGCTGGTCTGCCTGCGGCCCACGGTGAAGGCGAAGGTGGAGTCGAGGGTGCCGTAGACGCCCGGCGCGGGGTGCACGCCGGCCAGGTGGGCGCTGACCATCACCTGCTGCCCGGAGGCCCAGAACCGGCGGGTGCGGTAGACCACCTGGGTGTCGCTGGTCCATCGCCAGGCGCCCTCGGCCGGGGTCTTCGTCGTGACCTCAAGGGAGCGCTCGACGGCCGCCTTGTCCTGGATCGGGGTGTCGAAGTCGATGACGACCGGCATGCCGACGCCGACGGTCTCGCCGGGCAGCGGCGCGGTGGCGGCCACCCCGAACGTGTGCTCGGCGGCGCGGGTGCGGAAGCGGCCCATGGAGACGGTGGACGGGCCGTTCTCGCCCGCGGCCGTGGCGGTCACCGTGTACTCGGTCGCGGGCTTGAGCGTCCAGTCGGAGCGCCACGTGGTGTGCGAGGCGTCGAGCCGGCCCGGGACGTGCTCGCCTCCCTCGTAGACCAGGACCTGGGTCAGCCGGCCGCCCCGGGCCGTGATGACCAGGCCCTTGTCGGGACGGGCCCGCTTGGAGTCGAGGGCGGGGAAGACGTGCACGACCGCGGGCGCGGCCGCGGACTCCGAGACGGGACCGCAGCCGCAGCAGGCCAGGAGGAAGCCGACACACAGGATCGCGGCACGCCGCACGTCACTCTCCGAGGGCTTTCCGAGGGAAGGGGAGCTCCCAGGTTAGCGGTGAGCGACGGTCGAAGCACCCTGAGTTACTTATCCGATGGTTCCGGACACCTCGCCCAATGTCAGGTCGCCGGCGGTGGCCCGGATCGTCACCGTGTCGCCGTCCTGGAGGAAGGTGCGGGTGTCGCCGCCGGACAGTTTGATCGGGTCGGCGCCGTTCCAGGTCAGCTCCATGAGCGAGCCGCGCTGGTCGCGTTCGGGGCCGGAGATCGTGCCGCTGGCGAACAGGTCACCGGTGCGCAGGGAGGCGCCGTTCACGGTCATGTGGGCGAGCATCTGGTCGGGCGTCCAGTACATGCTCGGGTACGGCGGCCGCGAGATCACGTCGCCGTTGAGCAGGACCTCGACGGCGATGTCCAGCCCCCAGTCGCCCTGCCTGCGCAGGTAGTCGAGTGGCTCCGGGTCCTGGGCGCGGCCGGGGATCCTGGGCAGCGCCTCCAGCGGCGTGACCCACGGCGAGACCGAGGTCGCGAACGACTTGCCCAGGAACGGGCCGAGCGGCACGTACTCCCACGCCTGGATGTCGCGCGCGCTCCAGTCGTTGACCAGCGTCACCCCGAACACATGGTCCTCGAACGCCCCCGCCGGGGAGCCCAGCTCGGACGGCACGCCGACCACGAACCCCAGCTCGGCCTCGATGTCGAGCTTGGCGCACGGCCCGTAGACCCCGGCCCTGAGCTGGCCCTGCGGCCGCCGGACCGGCGTGCCCGACACCACGACCGTGCCCGCCCTGCCGTGGTAGCCGACGGGCAGGTGCCGCCAGTTGGGCAGCAACGGCTCGGCGTCGGGACGGAAGATGCGGCCGATGTTGCTCGCGTGGTCGAGCGAGCAGTAGAAGTCGACGTAGTCGGCCACCTCGAACGGCAGATGCATCCGCACCTGGTCGAGCGGGATCAGGTGGCCCTCGGTGACCGAGGAGTCGCCGGTCAGCTTGTTCTGGATGAGGGCCCTGGTGTCGTGCCAGGCCGAGCGGCCCCGGGCCATGAACGGGTTGAGCGAGGGGGCGGCGAACACCTCGTCGTGCAGCGCCGCGGCCAGGTCGAGCACCTTGTCGCCGTACCTGACGCCCACTCTCGGCGGTTCGCCCCGGCGGGAGAACACGCCGTAGGGCAGGTTGTCCACTCCCCAGCTCACTGGATCACTCCTAGCGTCCGCAGGTCCTCGATGGGCGTGCCGGTGCTGCAGGAGCCGTAGCTGACCAGCAGCCGCCGCGCCCGCTTGGCGGTCTCCTCCGTCACGGCCCCGGCCAGCCGGACGAGGTGGCCGACGTCGGTGGTGCGCAGCACGGGTGCGGGGTCGCGCCCTTCCACAGCCTCGCAGACGGCCAGCAGCAGGTTGAGGAAGCCGTGCCGGTCGACGCCGAGCGCCGGGTCGAAGTGCCGCACCGCGTGGTGCAGCCCGGCCGTGGCCTTGAACGGGACGTCGGCGTCCACGCAGGACCGGATGAACGCCGCGAGGTGCTCGACCGGCGGGAACGCCTCGGCCTTCAGCCCGCCGCAGCGCACCTTCAGGCCCACCCCGTCGGGCACGCCGGTGACCTTCTTGTCCGGCGGGACCTCGACGAACAGCCGTACGTGCGCGGGGAGGCCGAGCCGCCGGGCCAGGCCGGCGACGGACTCGTCGGCCCCGAGCGGGATCTCCACGAAGTCAACCGGCAGGTCGCCGAACTCGGGGACCTCCGGCGTGTCCACGATCATCCCGATGCGCCGCGGCCGGTAGGCGTGCCCGCGCAGCCGGTCGAGCCGGCTGGCCGGGCAGAGGAAGCGGTGGGTGAGCACGTCGTCGCCGCGCTCCAGGTCGCGCTGGTTGCGGGTCAGCGCCTCGTCCATGTGCAGGGAGGTCGGCGGGAACAGGCCCGCGTCGTCGACCAGTTCGGTGTAGAGAGTCATCGTGCCCAGGTCCATGCGTAGCCGGGGTCCTCACAGGACAGTGCGCCCTGCCCGAGGTCGAGCGGGCGGAAGGTGTCGACCATCACGGCCATCTCGCTCGTCGTGGTGACGCCGCGGGCGACCGCGTCGATCACCGCCTCGACCGCGCCGGGCTGCGGGCCGTGCGTGAACCCGGCCGGGTGCAGCGAGACCGAGCCGACGTCGATGCCCGAGCCCTTGCGCGCGGTGTAGTCGCCACCCACGTAGAACATGAACTCGTCGGAGTCCACGTTGTGGTGGTTGTACGGGATCGGGATGGCCTCGGGGTGGTAGTCGAGCGGCCGCGGGCAGAACGAGCAGACCACGAACCCGGGCCCCTCGAACGTCTGGTGCACCGGCGGCGGCGCGTGCGTCTTCTTCACGATCGGCTCGAAGTCGTCGATGTTGAAGGCGTACGGATAGAGGTAGCCGTCCCAGCCGACCACGTCGAAGGGGTGGTTGCGGTAGACGAGCCTGGTCAGGCCGCCCCGCGTGCGGACCAGGACGGGCACCTCCTCGCCCTCGACGAGCAGGGTCTGCGAAGGGGCGCGCAGGTCGCGCTCGCAGTACGGCGCGTGCTCCAGGAACTGCCCGTACTGGGACAGGTAGCGCTTGGGCGGCCTGATGTGCCCGGACGCCTCGATGGCCAGCACGTTGACCTGGCCGTCGGGGACCCAGCGGTGGATCGTGCCGGTCGGGATGATGACGTAGTCGCCCTCGCCGGCCTCGATGACGCCGTACGTGGACTCGAAGCGGACCGAGCCGCGCTGCACGTAGACGCACTCGTCGCCCATGGAGTTGCGGTACAGCTCGCTCGGCTGGTCGCTGGTGGCGTACGACAACCGGACGTCGGCGTTGCCGGCGAGCAGGATGCGGCCGTCGACCAGGTCACCGGCGCCGGCCAGCTCCTGGGTGCGGAAATGGCGCGGGGAGAGCGGCAGGTTGGGCTCCAACCGCGTCGCCGACGTGGGCGTGACCGCCTCGGCCTTGATGATCGCGGTGGGCAGGTAGCGGTGGTAGAGCAGCGAGGAGTCGGACGAGAAACCCTCCTCGCCCATCAGCTCCTCGGCGTAGAGGCCGCCGTCCGGCCGCCTGAACTGCGTGTGCCGCTTACGTGGCACTTCCCCAACGACGCGGTAGTACGGCATCCGCCCTCCATGTTGTCCGATTACCGGACGCATGTGTCCTCTATGTGTGACTACCGTCCGCCATCGGTGTGGAGATGTCAACCCAGCGCGGCGGCCAGCTCGGCGGCCGCCGCCACCACGCGCGGCCCCGTCCCCTCCTCCAGCGGGCCGAACGTCACCACCCCCACCGAGGCCTCCAGCCACGGCAGTCCGGTCACGGGGGCGGCGATGCCCCGCGCCCCCTCCTGCAACTGCCCCTCCGTCACGAGGTATTCGTCCCGGCCCTCGCGCAGGGCCAGGATCGCCCGGCCCGCCGCGCCTTTCGCCAGCGGATGACGCGACCCCTCCCGGTAGGCCACGTGCATGTCGGTCCAGGACGGCTCCACCACCGCCACCGCCAGCCCGTCGTCGCCCTCGGCCACGGTCAGGTGGGCGGTCGCCCCCACCTCCTCGGCCAGCCGGCGCAGCGTCGGCACCGCCGCCGCCCGCAGCAACGGCTGCACGGCCTGGGCCAGCACCAGCACCCCGAACCCGAGGTGCACCCGCCCCTCGGCGTCGCGGCGGACGAACCCCTCGTTCAGCAGCGTCGTCAGCAGCCGGTAGACCACCGGCCGGCTCAGCGACAGCTCGGTGCTCAGCTCCGTGGGGGTGCGCCCGCCCTTCCCGTCGGCGAGAAGTCGCAGCAGGCGCAGCCCGCGTTCGAGCGTCTGGGCGGATTCGGCGGCCATGACTTCGATTATGGAGTGGCGGGCGACGGTGGAAGAGCAGTGAAAGAGCGCGGCGAGGGGGTACGTAGGACGAGAAGCGTCGGGGGGGAAGATGCGGCAGAGGTGGCTGTTCCTGGTTGCCGGGCTGGCTCTCTGCGCCCTGCCGCCCGCCGTCCCGTCGCTCACGACGCCGATCGCGCACATGGCGAGGGAGACCCTGATCGACCCGCCCGACCGGGCGAGCGAGCGGCTGGTGGAGGACACCTTCTACCTCACCCAGGGCATCACGGTGAGCCAGTGGCTGCTGCCGGTCGCCAAGGGGGTGGCCTTCCGCCCCGGCTACGTCGCCGTGGGGGTCAGGGTCGACGCGAGCGGGCGGCTGTACGGCACGCCCTCACGCGTGGGCACGTTCATCGCCCCGGTCGGGCTCTGCGCCGGGCAGCCGTGCGAGGAGCAGCTCGTCACTCTCGTCGTGCTCGGGAACGTTCCATGGGAGCCGCGCGAGCTGACCTTCCCCGGCCGGACAGGCGTCGCGCTCGGCGGCGAGATCGGCATCAACGGCGGCCCCCAGGGCGTGATCCCGACCTTCAGCGTGACCGACCACGCCAAGCTGCCCGCCGGCGTGACGATCGGCCCCGACGGGCACGTGGGCGGCGTGCCCCAGGCGGCCGGCATCTCCGAGGTCCCGGTGCGCGTCTGCGTGGCGGGCAACTGCGCGGGCGTCGTGGTCCGGTTGATCATCGTCTGAGCCCTTGCGCGGGCGCGGTCCTGAGGTCACGGTGGTTCCATGAAATCGGTCATTGTGGTCGGAGCCGGTATATGGGGGTCGTCGCTGGCGTTGCGGCTGGCCGAAACCGGCTGGCAGGTGACTCTGGTCGAACAGCACAAGCCCGGACACGTCCGGCAGGCCAGCGCGGGTGAGACGCGGCTCCTGCGCTGCGCCCACGGCACCGACGACTGGTACGCGCGGCTGGCCTGGGAGGCGCGGGAGGGCTGGCGGCGGCTGGGCGAGCGGGCCGGCGAGGAGCTGTTCCTGGAGTCGGGCATGGTGTGGTTCGCGGCCCGGCCGGACGGGTGGGAGCACGCCAGCGCCCAAGTGCTGAAAAATCTGGATATACCTGCTGAGGTGCTCGATCCGGCCGACGGACGGCGGTTCTTCCCCGACTACCGCGGCGACGACCTGAGCTTCCTGCTGTGGGAGCCGCACGCGGGCGTGCTCAGGGCGCGGCGGGCCACCCAGGTGACCGCCCGGCTGGCCGTGGCGGCCGGGGTACGGCTGGTCAGGGCCAAGGCGGCGCCCGTGCCGGGGCTGAGCGCGGTCGAGGTGGACGGCGAGATCCGGCGGGCCGACCGGGTCGTCTGGGCGTGCGGGGCCTGGCTGCCGGGCCTGTTCGCCGTCCCGGTCACGGTGACCAGGCAGGACACGGTGCACTTCGCCGCGCCCGCCGCCTGGTCGACCCCCGAGACGCCCGCCTGGGTGGACTACGGCTCCTCGGCCTACGGGCACGGCGACGTGGACGGGGTCGGCATGAAGGCCACCTCCGACGCCGAGGGGGAGCCGTACGAGCCGGAGGAGGGCGACCGGGTGGTGGACCCGTCCGCGGTCGAGCAGGCCCGCGGCTACCTGCGGCGCAGGTTCCCGTCGCTGGCGGACGCGCCGGTGCTGTTCAGCCAGGTCTGCCAGTACGCGCTCACCCCCGACGCCGAATGGATCATCGCCGAGGACTCGCCCGGCGTGTGGCTGCTCGGCGGCGACTCCGGGCACGGGTTCAAGCACGCCCCGGCCCTGGCCGCGTACGTGGCCGCGATCCTGGACGGCGAACGCGTCCCCGAACCGCGTTTCGGGCTCGGGCACGAGCGCGCGGCGGCCCGTGGCCTGCGGACGAGCGGTGACCTCGGGGTAGGGCCCGCCCCACCGGGATTCGGGGGACGACGGGCGTGATCCGCGCGGGCGCACGGCGCAGACTTCCCCTGTAACCGACGAACACAGGGAGCCCGCCATGACCACCGCCCTCGCCTCGCAGACCGCCCAGCCCGGTACCCCCCAGCCGCCGCCCGTCGTGCACGCCGCCACGCTGCTGTGGCTGTCGGCCGTGGCGGCGGGGGCGTTCGAGACCGTGCTCGCCGTCGGCAGGGAGTTGTACGAGGGCACGTCCGGCGTCGTGGACCTGCTGCCCGGCGCCGGGCTCCGGGTGGTCGTCTTCGTCGCCGCGGTCGTCCTGGCGCTGCGGATGCGCCGGGGTCAGAACTGGGCCAGGCTCACCTTGGCCGTCGGGCTCGGCGTGTTCGGCACGTTGTCGCTGGTCGTGGGGCCCGTCCAGTGGCTGTTGCACGGCGGCTCGATCGCCGAGGCCGCCGCGGGGGCCGACACGGTCGCCTGGCTCTTCACGATCAGCCGCGTGCTGCACCTGACGGCCGTGCTCGGGGCCGTCACGCTGATGTTCCAGCCGAGGGCCAACGTCTGGTTCCGCTCACGGTGAGACCGGCTCCGGCTCGGGGGCGCGCAGGTTGCGCACCCCCGGCGCGGCCAGCGCGGCGAGCGTGGACAGCACGACGAGGGCGGCGCAGCCGAGCAGCGCCCCCTCGGTGCCGAAGGCCACCGCCGCCGGCGCGGCCAGCATCAGCCCGATCGGCCCGAACATCAGTGACCCGAGCGCGTCGTACGAGCTGACCCGCGACAACGACTCGGCCGGGATCTCACGCTGCATCGTCGTCTGCCACAGCACGCCGAAGACGTCGAAGCACACACCCAGCACGAACGCCCCCGCCACGATCGCCCACAGCGGCGCGTCGAGCCCGAGCAGCACGTACGGCAGCGCGGTCGGCAGGCACAACAGCGTGCCGAGCAGGATCGGCCGGCGCGGGCGCAGCCGCAACGACACCAGCACCCCGGCGATCGTCCCGACGGCCTCGCCCGCGAGGAACGCCGTCCAGGCCGCCGGCCCGCCCAGAGTCTCCTTGGCCAGCAGCGGCCCGAGCACGCCGTGCCCGGCCTGGATCGCCATCACCAGCACCGAGAACTGGGCGACCACCACCCAGATCCACTGCCGCGAGCTGAACTCCCGCCACCCGTGGCGCAGGTCGGCCAGCACCGAGTGCCGCTCCGCCGCCGCGCGCTCGGCGGGGGTCGGGCGCAGCAGCGCGATCAGCACGCCGGCCAGCGCGAACATCGCGCCACTGACCAGCAGGGCCCAGCCGCCGCCGAACAGCAGCACCGTGCCGCCGCTCAGCACCACCCCGGCCACGCGCGAGGCGTTCGCGCCGAGGCCGAGCAGCGCGTTGCCGGCCTGCAGCCGCTCGGCGGGCACGACCTCGGGGATGATGCCGGTCAGCGCCGGGAACATGATCGCCGTGCCCACGCCGCAGGCGGCCGCCGCGACGCTCATCACGGGCAGCGGCGCCCAGCCGGTCAGCAGCATCGCCGCCAGCGCGAAATAGCCCAGCGCCATGAGCAGCTCGCCGACCATCATCACCCGCTGCCGCGGCAGCCGGTCCGCGATCACCCCGCCGAGCAGCATGAACACGATCATGGGCAGTGACTCGGCGGTGAGCACCACCGACAACGTCGTGGCGTTCGCGCCGGGCAGTTCGAGGATGCCGAAGGCGAGCGCCACGGGCGCGAAGGCGCTGCCGAGCATGGAGATGGTCCGCGCGGACAACAACAGGGCGAACTTGCGGTCGCGGAGCAGCCCGAGGTCGCGGAGGTAGCTGTGCACTGGGCCGGTCCCCTCAAAAACGGTCAAAGCCGAACTATTCTGCCGTCCTTGCGTGGGTGCTGTCGTCCGAATATTCGGCGTGACGGTCGTGGGGAGTCGCCGGTGGCCGGCTCGACCGAGGGGCTTGCTGGCTGTGGGGAATCGGGGTGGATCTCATTGAACGTTGTTGATCGTCCAGATATTGTGCTATCTGCCCACGATCACCCCCACATGGGAGTAAAGGCGCCATGCGACTGCGGAAGATCTTCGTCATCGGACTGGCCCTGTCGTTGCTCGGCGTCGGTGTTCCCGCCTGGTCGGAGGACGATCCACGGGGCTGCAACGACCTGATGTCCGCCGACACCCCGGCGTACGTCGTCTGCCGCTGGCTGGCCACTCCCGACGAGGCCGCCGACATCGCCCGGTTCTGGCTGGACAACGACGGCAAGAACATGATCGACTCCGGCCCGATGCGCGAGATCGTGGTCGACTGCACCGAGCCGGGCAACGAGTGCGCGACCGACTCCGAGGGCGACGGCGAGATGCACGACGTCGGCTCCCCGGACGTCGACGGCGCCGAGGACGGCGGCACGCCCGACGACTGCCAGGACGGCCAGAAGTGCTACGTCGACCCCGACGAGATCTCGGCCGCCGCGAAGACCGCCGCCGCCGAGAGCCCGGCGGGCCAGGCCGTGAAGAGCGCGGTCGGCGCCGGCCTGCGAACCTGGATCGAGACCGAGCTGGCCGACGACTACAAGGCCGGCAAGCTGGCGGAGGCCACCAAGAAGGTCGCCGCCCTGGCCGCGCAGCCGGGGGTCGTCGGGATCAGGTTCACCTCGCAGCTCGGCTACAACCAGACCTTCGCCACGGCGGAGGAGCTGGACAAGTTCGTCACCGAGACCACGACCGCGCTGCGCAACCTCGTGCCCGGCAAGAAGCTCGCGGCGCACACGGTGGTGCCGCTGTTCGGCTGTGGCGCCAACGACGCCTGCAAGGCCGAGATGACCAAGAAGTACCCGCTGCTCGACCCGGCCCGCATCGGCGCCTGGCTGTCCGGCGGCCAGATCGACCAGCTGACCCTGGACACCGGCCACATGGCCACCGAGTACGCCACCTGGAAGATCGACGCCAACGAGGCCCAGCGCAACCAGTGGATCCAGGTCCGCGCCCGCGCCTGGGACGCCTACGCCCAGATCGCCGCCGAGGACGCCGGGTTCACCGCGGCCGGGACCTCCAAGCTCACCGCCGAGCAGGCCACCCAGGCCATCACCGACCGCATCGCCGCCCCGCTCCAGGCCGACGCCGCCGAGACGGTCGTCCTGTGGAGCCGCTGGCAGGACGCGCAGGGCCAGGTCAACCGCGTGTACGGCGAGAAGTGGGCGGCGAACGCCACCTGGGACCAGCTCAAGAAGCTCGGCACCGTCCGCCCGAGGCTGGCCACCGTCTACGACTACAGCAGCCCCGAGACCGACGTCGCCACCGACATCAAGAACCTGTCCGAGGTCTTCGGCCAGGTGTACCTGCACACCGCCTGACGGAAAACCGCCCGGTTCCGCCCGCCCGCCCGCGTACGGGGGGCGGGCGGCAGGAGTTCGCCTAGCAAGGGGTCGGCTCGGTCATTTCTGCAGGAACGCGCCGAACTCGTCCACGTCGATGAGGCCGTCGCCGTCCTTGTCCAGCTTCCGCACGCCTGCCTGGGCGGCCTCCAGGGTGACGGGCTGGCCGAGCACCTCCATCAGGCGGACGAGCTCGATGGCGGAGATGCGGCCGTCCTTGTCGGCGTCGATCAGGTCGAAGGTGATGGCATGGTCGTTCATAGGGGGTGCCTTTCCTGTGTTACCGGTGCGTCGGGTCAGACCTTAGTGGCGACTTCCCGAAACAGGCCGATGAATTCGGCGTCGCTCGAAGGGGAAGCACGTACGGATGCGCATCCGTAAGGCGACCCGGGCCGAGGACGAGGACGGCGAGTCGGTCGCCGAGGTCGCCACGATCTACCTGACGCCGGAGAGCTGGGGACGAGGTGGCCAAGGTCGACGGCAGCCGGGGGTTCGTCCTCGCCGAGGTGCGTTACCGGCGTTCGCTCGCCCCTTGAGCGGTTCTCGGGTCAGACCGTGGTGGCGGCCTGTTTCAGGGCGTCGACGAAGGCGGTGACGTGGGGGCGGACGTCCTGGCGGCGCCAGGCGATGGCGAGCCGGCCCGGCGAGAGGCCGGTCACCGGGCGGTAGACCATGCCAGGACGCTTGTACAGCGCCGCGTTCCCCTCGGCCACGAGGACGACGCCCAGGCCGCTGATCACCGCCTCGAACACCTCCTCGGGCGTGTTCGCGGTGACGCCGACGACCGGGTCGTCGTCCCGCGCGTCGCGGGCGAGCCAGAAGTCGCGCAGCGGGCCGGCGGCGGCGGGCAGCGCGATGAACGGCTCGTCCCGCAGCTCGGCGAACGGGACCTCGGTCATCCCCGCCAGCCGGTGCCCGGCCGGCATCGCCACCCCACGCTCCTCGGTGACCAGCACGTGCGTCTCCAGCCCCGGCGGCACCGGCAGCCAGATGAACGCCACGTCGGAGGAGCCGTCGGCCAGGCCGCCGCTCGGATCGTCCCAGCCCACGAGCCGGAGCGAGACCTCCCATCCCGGCCGGGCCTGCCGGAACAGCCGCAGCGCCTCCTGCTGCAACCCGCGGCCGACGGCCGTCTGCATCCCGATGACCAGCGTCCCGGCGGGGGCGGCGGCGCGTGCCGTCTCCACCCCGGCGGCCCAGCGTCCGAGCAGGTCGCGGGCCACCGGCAGCAGCGCCTCGCCCTCGCGGGTCAGCGTGACGCCGCTGTGCACCCGTTCGAGCAGCGCGAAGCCGAGCTGCCGCTCCAGCACCCTGAGCTGCTTGGACAGGGCGGGCTGCGAGACGAAGAGCCGCTCGGCGGCGCGCGTCACGTTCAGTTCCTCGGCCACCGCGACGAAGTAGCGCAGCTCCCGCAGATGTACGTCCATAACCGCTGGTTATAGCAAAGGGTCTTGGACGCCGCGCGCCCTCCGGCGGCACGATCTCCGTCATGAAGACACGTGAACTCGGAACACTGCAGGTCCCCCCGCTCGGTTTCGGCGCGATGGTGCTCTCGCCCGGCGTGTACGGCGACATCGACGACACCCGGGCCGCGACGGCGTTGCGGGCGGCCCTGGACGCCGGGGCCACCCACATCGACACCAGCGACGCCTACGGGGTGGACGGTCACAACGAACGCCTGGTCGGCCGCGCCCTCAAGGGACGGAACCGGGACGAGGTCGTGGTGGCCACCAAGTTCGGCCTGACGATCCCGGACGGCGAGCCGAGCCGCCCGCACCCGGTCGGGTACGCGTTCAACGAGCTCCGCGTGAACGCCGACCCGCGCCTGGTCCGCCGCTACGCCGAACGCAGCCTGCGCAACCTGGACACCGACGTGATCGACCTCTACTACCTGCACTACCCGGACCCCGGCGTCCCGGTGGAGGAGACGGCCGGCGCGATGGCGGACCTGGTGCGCGACGGCCTGATCAGGCACATCGGCCTGTCGAACGTGACGGCGGAGCAGCTGAGGGCCGCGCACGCCGTCCATCCGGTGACGGCCGTGCAGAACGAGTGGTCGATGTGGCGGCCGGTGGAGCCCGCTCTCCTGGCCGCGGCCCGCGAGCTCGGCGTCGGCCTGGTGGCCTGGAGCCCCCTGGGCAACGGGTTCCTGACCGGCACGGTCCAGCGGCTGGACGAAGGCGACTTCCGCCACAACGCACCCCGGTTCTCGGCCGACAACCTGGCCGGCAACAACGACCGGTACGCCCCGATCCGCGCCCTGGCCACCAGCCTCGGCATCACCCCCGCCCAACTGGCCCTGTCGTGGCTGCTGCACCAGGACGAGCACGTGGTGGCGATCCCGGGCAGCCGCACCCCGGCCCACATCCGGGAGAACCTGGCCGCGGCCGACCTCACCCTGCACGCCGACACCCTGGCCAGGATCGACGAGGCGCTGGCCAGGTTCGACGTGAGCGGCGGCACCCTCCTCTGAACGCTCAGGGCGTCGCGGGGGAGTCCGCGCTCCGGCCGTTCAGGACCACCCGCAGGGCGCACAGGGCCCCGCCCGCCAGCAGGACGATGACCGCGACGACGACCCGCAGGAGACCGTCGGACGAGGAGGGCGCGGCGAAGTACACGCTGCCGAGCCCGGCGACGGCGGTCACCCCGGCGAGCACGGGCCCGGTGGCGTTCAGGGCCGAGATCGCCGAGGCCAGCCGGGGCTCGACCAGCATGGTGATGCGGGCGATCAGCGGGCTGTACCCGGCGGCGTGCCCGGCCCCGGCCAGGAGCAGCAGCGGTACGGCCACCACCGGCCGCCACTGGTCACGGCACAGGAGCACCAGCAGGCCCGCTCCGGCCGCGAAGGCGATCGGACCTACGATCGGCAGGACGCGCCGCAACCCCGGCGGATAGCGGGTCCAGCTCAGGCTGAGCGCGCCGAAGCCCAGGGCGTACGGGACGAAGGCCAGCCCCGCCTGCAACGGCGAGTACCCCAGCGCGGTCTGGAGATGGAGAGTGAGGGTGAGCAGGAAGACGGTGTAGCAGCCCATGACGGTCCAGCAGGCGGCCAGCCCCGGCTTGACCCCGCTCGGCCGTACCGAGGCCAGGTCCAGCAGCGGATGGCGCGCCCTGGTCTCATGACGGACGAACGCCACCGACAGCGCGGCGCCGCAGGCCAGCGAGATCCACACCCAGAGGGGCCCGCCCAGGTCGCGGCCGAAGATCAGCGGGACGGTGATCGCGGCCATGGCCGCGGTCAGGAGCGCCACGCCGCCCGGATCCAGGCGCGCCCGCCTGTCCTCGGGGGAGGCCGGCAGCAGGCGCGGGCCCACGGCCAGCGCGATCACGCCGATCGGGACGTTGATCAGGAAGACGGGCCGCCAGGACAGGCCGAGGAGGTCGGCGCTGACGACCAGCCCTCCGACGACCTGCCCCAAGGCGACGCCCAGGGCGAGCACCATGCTGTAGAGGCCGATCGCCCTGCGGCGCGCCACGCCCTCCCAGTGCGTCTGGATGAGGGAGAAGATCTGCGGGGTGAGCAGCGCCGCCCCCACGGCCTGCGCGACGCGCGCGAGCACCAGTACGCCCACGTCGGGGGCCAGCCCGCACAGCAGCGAGGCACCGGTGAACCAGCCCAGCCCGAGCAGGAACGCCCGCCGCTGCCCGACGACGTCACCGATGCGCGCGCAGGTCACCAGGAGCACGCCGACGGTCAGGAGATAGCCCGACACGACGAGCTGGATCGCCGTGCCGCCGGCGTGGAGGTCTTCGCTGATGCTCTGCGCGGACACCGACACGATCGAGCCGTCCATGGAGGCCATGACCTGGCCGGTGAGCAGCACGGCGAGCATCGGGCCACGGCGTACGGCCGTCGCCCGGGGAGGAGCGGAAAGGATCACGCGTCCAGCATCGGCCGCCCGCACCCGCCCGGTCTTGAAGAAATTTGCGCGCCGGCCGTGGTCATCGCGTGGCGTCGAAGCCGGCCGCCATGCCGAAGGGAGCAAAGAGCTCGGCGCCCTGGAACACCGAGTTGCGGCTGATGCCCTCGGCGGTGACGGTGAAGATCTGGAGGGTGTGGGGCTCGTACCGGTCGCCGACGCGCTGGAAGGCGCAGAACCCGGGCTGGCCGTTGGCCGTGATCGCCTCCAGCCGCCAGTCGGTGCCGGCCGCCTGGAAGACCCATTCCATGAACAGGCCGTAGTTGACGCGGCCGGCGAACCAGTTGAGCATCGGCGGCATCTCCATGATGACGTCCTCGGTGAGCAGCCGTTTGAGCCCCTCGACGTCGGCGTGCTCGAACGCCTTCATGTAGCGGTCGATCCAGCCGCGCTGTTCGGCCGCGGGCGGCTCGTCGAGCGGTTCCCGCCGGACCCCGGCCTCCTTCACCCGGGCACGCGCCCGCTGCAGGGAGCTGTTCACCGACACGACGGTGGTGCCGAGGATCTCCGCCGCCTCCGAGGCGGAGAAGCTCAGCACGTCACGCAGGATCAGCGCGCCGCGCTGCCGCGCCGACAGGTGTTGCAGGGCGGCGGCGAAGGCCAGGCGCAGGCCGCTGCGCGCGACCACGGCGCCGGCCGGGTCGCCCCCGTCCAGCATCGAGTCGGGCAGGGGTTGGAGCCAGGCGAGGTTCTCTCCCTGGACGAACGGCGCGAGCGGCTCGGACGCCGCCACCAGCCCCGACGGCAGCGGCCGCCGCCCCCGCACCTCCAGGGCGGTCAGGCAGACGTTCGTCGCGATCCGGTAGAGCCAGGTGCGCAGGGAGCTGCGCGTCTCGTCGTACTGGTCCCGGCTCCGCCACGCCCTCAGGTAGGTGTCCTGGACCAGGTCCTCGGCGTCGTGGACCGAGCCGAGCATCCGGTAGCAGTACGCCAGCAGCTCCGTCCGGAACGGTTCGATCCGGAGGTCGAAGCCCTCTTCTCCTGGCGTCACCGCGCCCACGCCCCTTTCCTCGCCCCCTGCACCTTATGGGTAGATCAGCCGGCCGCCACAGCCGGACTGTTGTGATAGGCCGCGAGCAGCCAGGCGCCGTCCCGCTTCTCCAGCACCCAGGTCGCGTGCACCATGCGCTCGGCGGGGACCTCGGTCTCGCCCGGGAACTTGACGCCGGTCTCGCTCACCGCGATGGCGGCGCTCTCGCCCAGGAAGCGGAGGCTCTGCAGCCTGTCGACGGTCGTGCTGCCCTTGAGGTAGGACGCGAAGCCTTCCGCCATGTTCCGGCGGACCTCCTCCCTCGACGTGCGCCGGCTGCCGGGCATGATCGCGGTGGCGTCCTCGGTGTAGTCCTTGACGAAGGCGTCCGCGTCGCCGGCGGCCCAGGCCTGGTACAGGTCCTCCAGCACGGCCTTGATGGCGGCCACGTCGTGCGCTCGGTTCTCGGTCATGACTGTCTCCTCATCGTTCGTGACGGTTCACGGATACATACCGGCGAGGCTCCCGGAACTCATCGCGCTCCCGGAGATCTTTTCGCGAGTTGCAGTTCGGGTTGCGAACTATTATGGTTCGTATCACGAACAAGTCGTTGTCTCGACGGGAGTTGTGCACCATGAGCCGAACTGTGGCGATCATCGGCGGGGGTTACGGCGGCGCGGCGGCCGCCAAGGCGCTGGACGAGCACGCGGACGTCGTCCTCGTCGAGCCCAAGGACGCCTTCGTGCAGAACGCCGCGGCCATGCGGGCGCTGGCCCGGCCCGAGTGGGCCGAGAAGATGTTCTTCCCCTATGACGGGTTGATGCGGCGTGGCCGGATCGTGCGGGAGCGGGCGGTCTCGGTGGACTCACGGGGTGTGCTGCTGGCGTCCGGGGAGCGGGTCGAGGCCGACTATCTCGTGCTGGCCACCGGTTCGGGGTATCCCTTCCCGTTCAAGTTCGACGACGACCTGGCCGGGCAGGCGCGGGAGCGCATCGGCGCCGTCCACGGCGAGCTGGCGGAGGCCGGCCGGGTGCTGATCGCCGGGGCCGGGCCGGTCGGGCTGGAACTGGCCGGGGAGATCAAGGCCGTGTGGCCGGGCAAGCAGGTCACGATCGTCGACCACGGGACGGAGCTGCTGCCCGGGTTCGAGCCGGCGGTCCGCGCCGATCTGCGCAGGCAGCTCGACGAGCTGGGGGTGGAGCTGCTGCTCGGCACCGCCCTGGACGCCGAGCCGCCCGCCGAGCCCGGACTCGCCGGGCCGTTCACCGTCGGGTCCACGGCGGGGGAGCTGTCGGCCGACATCTGGTTCCGCGCGTACGGCGTGCGCGTCCGGACCGGCTACCTCGGCGGGGACCTCGGCGACGCGCGCACGCCCCGCGGCCACGTACGGGTGACCGAACGGCTCAACGTCGAGGGGCACGAGCACGTCTACGCGATCGGCGACATCACCGACCTCGCCGAGGCCAAGATGGCCGGGAACGCGATGCAGCACGCCGAGGTCGTGGCGGCGAACATCATCGCCCAGGTGCGCGGCGAGCAGCCCTCCTCGGTGTACCGGCCCTCGCCGCTGCCGTTCGTCCTGCTGCCGCTGGGGGCCGAGGGGGGCGTCGGCCAGCTGCCCTCGCCCGAGGGGCCGATCGTGCTGCCGGCCGAGTCCGTCGCCGACTACAAGGGCAGGGACCTGTTCACCGGACGGTTCGCGGAGCTGTTCGGGATCGCCGGGGAGCCGGCGACGGCGGGGGTCTGACCCCGGCCGGAGGTCAGGAGGCCTCGGCGGCGCGCTCGATGAAGACCGTAGGGGCGTTGTTGTCCCGCACCAGCCGGGAGAGCAGGTCGGCGAGCGTGGCGCGCTCGCTCTCGTCGAGCCCCGACGGGAGCTCGTCGATGCGCCGGCAGGCCTCGGTGTAGAACTCGTCGGCGAGCTTGGCGCCCTGCTCGGTCAGCGTGACCTGGACCGCGCGACGGTCGCGGGGATTGGGCTCGCGGCGGACCATGCCGCGCTGCGCGGTGCGGTCGACCAGCTCGGTGAGGCTGGACTTGGCCAGGCGCAACATCGAGCCCAGCTCGCTCATCCCGTACGGCTGGGCCATCAGCACGCACAGGAGCTGGCCCTGCTGCGAGGTCAGGCCGTACTCGCGGGCGGACTCGGCGTAGACGGCGTTGACCAGGAAGGTCGACCGCACCAGGGCGGAGACGACTCCCAGCTGCTCCTCGGGCTTGGCCATAAGATCAGTCTAACATCAGTTCGGCTACCGAACTATTGGCTCGGACGAAGCGCGCCGGGAACCGCTCGAAGACAGGATCCGCGCGCAGGCCGGGGTTTGGCCATGCCGTCGTCGCCCGAGGTCAGGCGATCAGAACCGGACGGAGACCACCAAAGGGACATTTCTTCTGGGCGGGTGGGTAGCAGGGCCGCCATGCGACTGACGTACACCTCCGACGTCTGGTGGAAGAACGCCGTCGTGTACTGCCTGGACGTCGAGACGTTCAAGGACGGTAACGGCGACGGCGTGGGCGACTTCCGCGGCTTGACCCAGCAGATCGACTATCTCGCGGGCCTCGGCGTGACATGTCTCTGGTTGATGCCGTTCTTCCCCACCCCCAACCGGGACGACGGCTACGACATCACCGACTTCTACAGCATCGACCCCCGGCTGGGGACCTTGGGCGACTTCGTGGAGTTCATGCGGACGGCCAACGACCGGGGCCTGCGAGTGATCGCGGACCTGGTCGTCAACCACACCTCGGACCAGCACCCATGGTTCAAGGAGTCGCGCAAGAGCAAGGACTCGCCGATGCGCGACTGGTACGTCTGGTCCGACACCCCCGAGCCGGACGACCCGAAGCAGGTGGTCTTCCCCGACAAGGAGGACTCGATCTGGCAGTACGACAAGGGCAGCGGCCAGTACTACCTGCACAGCTTCTACCGTCACCAGCCGGACCTGAACGTCGGCAACCCCGAGGTCAGGGACGAGATCACCCGCATCCTCGGCTTCTGGATGGAGCTCGGGCTGTCGGGCTTCCGCGTGGACGCGGTGCCGTTCCTCATCGAGAACGTCAGCCCCAAGCTGGCCGACCCGCACGAGTTCCTGGCCGACCTGCGGGCCTTCATGACCAGGCGCAAGGGCGGCTCGATCCTGCTGGGCGAGGTCAACGTGCCCTACAAGGAGTTACTGCGGTACTTCGGTGAAGGGCTCGGTGACCAGATCACCATGTGCTTCGACTTCATCGGCATGCAGAGCAGCTGGCTCTCCTTCGCCCGCAACAGCGCCCGCCCCCTGATGGACGCCCTGCGCGAACGCCCCCGGGCCCCCAAGGACTGCCAATGGGCGATGTTCCTCCGCAACCACGACGAGCTGACCCTCGACAAGCTCACCGACGCCGAACGCCAGGAGGTCTTCGAGGCGTTCGGCCCCCGTAAGGACATGCAGATCTTCGGCCGCGGGCTGCGACGGCGGCTGCCCACGATGTTCGGCGGCGACCTGCGGCGCATCAAGATGGCCTACAGCCTGCTGTTCTCCCTGCCCGGCACTCCCGTGGTCTTCTACGGCGAGGAGATCGGCATGGGGGAGAACCTGGACGAAGAGGGGCGGATGGCCGTCCGCATCCCCATGCAGTGGTCCGAGGACGGCGGCTTCAGCCAGACGGAGGACACGGTCCGCGAGATCCCGGAGGGCTCCTTCGCGCCCGACCGGGTCAACGTGGCCGACCAGAAGCGGGACACCGACTCGCTGCTGCGCTGGTTCCAGCTCCTCATCGAGCGGTACCGCGAGTGCCCGGAGCTGGCGTGGGGGCAGTACACCGTGCTGGACACCGGCGACGACGCGATCTTCTCGCACCGCTGCGACGCCGACGGCGCGACGGTCGTGGTCGCCCACAACCTGTGCGACACGGCCAAGGACGTCGAGCTGCGGCTGGACGGCCTGGAGCACTGCGACCTCACGGACCTGCTGGTGGACGGCACGATCAAGGTGTCGGCCGACGGCACGGCCAAGCTCGCGCTGGGACCGCACGGTTGCCGCTGGCTGCGCGCGTCGCCCCCCGAGCTGCCCCCGGAGGACGCGAGCGTCATGTCGCAATGACCCGTGCGGCCGCGCAGGATCGAACCACCCTGATCCGCGCCACCGCACGGCCGGCGCCCTCTGCGGCGGCCCAGCTGTCGTGCGGCGGGTGAGTTGCCGCGCGGTGGTCAAGGCGGGTGAGTCGCCGTGCGGTGGTCAAGGCGTGGGGGGCGGGTAGGCGGTCATCGCGAGTTCGGCGACCTTCAGCAGGTCGGCGTAGGGGGCGCCGTCGCGTGACTGCGTGGACATGCCCTGGATCACCGACGCGTAGAAGGTGGCCAGGGCTCCCGTGTCGGTGCCGGGAGCCAGCCGCCCGGCCGCCACGTCGTCGTCGACGCGCCTCCTGATCGCCGCCTTCGCCTCCTCCCTGAACCCCCGCAGCAGCTCTTCCACCTCGGCGGACTCGGGCCCGCAGTTGACCGCGGCGCTGATGATCAGGCAGCCGCGCGGGTGGTCCGCGCTCGCGTACTCGGCGGCCGACTCGCGCAGCACGCGCTCGACCGCCTGCCGGCCGGTGGGCTCCTCGGTGAGCGCCCTGGTGGTGAAGGCGCCGTAGGTGAGCTGGTAGCGGCGCACCGCCTCCTCGAACAGCCGCCGTTTGTCGCCGAAGGCCGCGTACAGGCTGGGGGGCCTGATGCCCATGGCGGCGGTCAGCTCGGCGATCGAGGTCGCCTCGTAGCCGTGGGTCCAGAACGCGCGCAGCGCGCTCTCCAGTGCCGTGTCCCTGTCGAATGCCCGTTGCCTCGCCATGCCGCCATTCTATAGCGATCGCTATGTTATGGTTTTCTGTATCGATCGCTAAAGAAAGGATTCGAGCGATGAGGACTGCCCTGGTCACGGGAGCCGGCAGAGGCATCGGCCGGGCCATCGCGCTGCGCCTGGCCGAAGACGGGTTCCGGGTGATCGTGAACTACGCGAGGGACGCGGACGCCGCCGAGGAGGTCGTCCGGACGATCGGGGCGCACGCCGTGGCCGTACAGGCCGACCTGGGCGTACCGGAGGACGTGGACCGGCTCGCCCGGCGGGTGGCCGACGAGACGGACGTGCTCGACGTGCTGGTCAACAACGCGGGCATCGGCATGTCCAGGCCCATCGCGCAGGAGACGGAGGAGGGCTACGACCGGGTGTTCGCGGTCAACGTCAAGGGCCTGTTCTTCCTCACCCGGCAACTGCTGCCGCTGATCCCGGACGGCGGCCGCATCGTGAACATCACCTCCGGCGTGGCCCGCATCGCCTTCCCCGAGGGCATCGCGTACTCGATGACCAAGGGCGCGGTCCAGGTGTTCACGCTGGCCCTGGCCAAGGAGCTGGGGCCGCGTGGCATCACGGTCAACAACGTCGCGCCCGGCATCATCGACACCGACGTCAACGCGGGCTGGCTGCAGGACCCCGACGCCCGCGCGTACGCCGCGAGCAGGCACGCGCTCAACCGCATCGGCGAGCCCGGCGAGATCGCGAACGTGGTCGCGTTCGCCGTCTCGCCCGAGGCGAGCTTCATCACCGGCACCACCCTCGACGCCACCGGCGGCGGAAACCTCTAGGAGTCACCTCATGCCCACGGTCATCCACGACGGCGGACACGTGCACTTCGACCGGGCGGGCAGCGGCCCCGGTCTGGTCATGGTCCACGGCACCGGCGGCGACGCCGCCGGCAACTACGGCCACCTCGTCCAGAACTTCACCGACATCCGCACGGTGATCACCCCCGACTACGCGGGCAGCGGCGAGACCACCGACCCCGGCGGGGACCTCACGCTCGACCTGCTGATCGAGCAGGTGGCGGCGACCTTCCCCGAAAGCGGCCCGTCCGACCTGGTCGGGTTCTCGCTGGGAGCGGTGGTCGCGGCCGGGGTCGCGGCCCGGTATCCCGAGCTGGTCAGGCGGCTGGTGCTGATCGCCGGCTGGACGCACGCCGGCGACCCGCGTCTGCGGCTCGGCCTGCGTACCTGGGCCCGGCTGGCGGCCGCCGACCCCGAGAGCTTCGCGGCGTACGGCCCGCTGGTCGGCTTCAGCCCGGCCTTCGTGAGCGGCCTGGGCGAGGAGGGCGTGAAGGCCATGATGGCCGGCGACCCGCCGCCCGGCACCGTACGCCAGATCGAGCTGGACCTGCGGACCGACATCAGGGACCTGCTCCCGAACATCACCGCCCCCACGCTGGTGATCGGCTGCACCCAGGACCACCTCGTCCCGGTCGAGCACGCCCGCGCCCTGCACGCCGCGCTGCCCGGCAGCCGGTACGCCGAGCTCGACAGCGGTCACGTGGTGCTGCACGAACGTCCAGAAGAGGTGACAGCCCTCATCCGCGATTTCGTAACCAACGAGTAATTTGTCCTAGTTACTCTCCAGGCACATGCAGACCAAGAAGCTCGCCGCCACCGGGGCCGCCGCGCTGACCGCGCTGGCCCTGGGGGCGCTCCCCGCCCACGCGAGCGGGGACAAGAGCGTCACCGTCACCGTGATGGGGACGTCGGACATCCACAGCAACGTCCTCAACTGGGACTACTTCAAGGACGCCGCCTACTCCGACAAGCAGGGCAACACTATCGGCCTGGCCCAGGTGTCGTCGCTGGTCAACAAGGTCAGGGCCGAGCGCGGGGCGGACCACACGCTGCTGTTCGACTCGGGTGACACGATCCAGGGCACGCCGCTGGCGTACTACTACGCCAAGGTCGAGCCGATCACCGAGACCGGGCAGACCCACCCGATGGCCAAGGCCATGAACGCCATCGGCTACGACGCCGTCACCCTCGGGAACCACGAGTTCAACTACGGTCTGCCGCTGCTGGCCACCTGGATCAAGCAGATGAAGGCCCCGGTGCTGGGCGCGAACGCCGTGCACGCCGGGAGCGGGAAGCCGGCGTACGAGCCGTTCGTGATCAAGACCATGAAGGTCAAGGGCGAGAAGCCGATCAAGGTCGGGGTGCTCGGCCTGACCAACCCGGGCGTGGCCATCTGGGACAAGGCGAACGTCGAGGGCAAGCTGCGCTTCACCGACCTGGTCGAGTCGGCCAGGAAGTGGGTGCCGGTCATCCGCGGCCTCGGCGCGGACGTGGTCGTCGTGACCGCGCACGCGGGCGACAGCGGCATCTCCTCCTACGGCACCGACCTGCCCGTCGAGAACGCCTCGGCGATGGTCGCCGAACAGGTGCCGGGCATCGACGCGGTGCTGTTCGGGCACGCGCACAACGAGGTCGCCCAGCGCTTCGTGACCAACAAGGCCACCGGGCAGCAGGTGCTGCTCACCGAGCCGGGCAAGTGGGGCCAGCGCCTGTCGCGGCTCGACTTCACCCTCGCCAAGCAGCGCGGCAAGTGGGTCGTCACCGGGAAGACCTCCGCCACGCTCAACACCAACACGGTCACCGAGGACCCGAAGATCGTCTCGCTGCTCAAGCCGCAGCACGACACCACGGTCGGCTACGTCAACAAGGTCGTCGCCAAGTCGGCCGAGGAGCTGTCGGCGGCCGAGTCGCCGTACAAGGACACGCCGATCCTGGACTACATCCAGCAGGTGCAGACCGAGACCGTGAAGGCCGCCCTGCCGGGCAACACGCTGCCGGTGTTGTCCATCGCCGCGCCGTTCAGCCGCACCGCCGTCTTCCCCGCCGGGGACGTACGGGTCAGGGACGTGGCCGGGCTCTACGTCTACGACAACACGCTGCTGGCGATCAAGCTGTCCGGCGCCCAGATCAAGGACTATCTGGAGTACTCGGCCCGCTACTTCAACCAGCTCAACCCGGGCGATCCGGTGGACGTCACCAAGCTGACGAACGCCGCCAACACCCCGGACTACAACTACGACCAGCTCTCGGGCGTCTCGTACGACATCGACGTGGCCAAGCCCGCCGGGCAGCGGATCGCCAACCTCACCTTCGAGGGCGCGCCGATCCCGGCCGACAAGGAGTTCGTGGTCGCGATCAACAACTACCGCCAGTCGGGCGGCGGCGGGTTCCCGCACGTCACCACGGCCCCGGTGCTGTACAACGCCCAGGTGGAGATCCGCCAGGCGCTGATCGAGTACGCCACCGCCAAGGGCACGATCAACCCCGCCGACTTCGCCTCCGCCAACTGGAAGCTGACCCGCGACGGGGCTCCGCTGTTCTGACCTGACACAGGGCGGGCGCGCCATGAAGGCCGCCCGCCTTGTCACAGGCAGCGGTCCTCAGGTGGCAGAACCGGCGCCCGCCTTGTCACAGGTAGGACGGGCCGGTCACGCGGTGCCTGAACGTCCACCACACCCACCCCTGCGAGGCCACCAGCAGCGGGATCAGGACGAGGATCACCGGCGTCAGCAACGCGCCCGACGACCCCGCCGTCAGCGGCAGCCGCAGCCCGGCCAGCACCCCGACCATCAGCATCGCGCCGGCCGTCAGCGCGTACGTGCGGCCCTCGCCGGCCTCGCCGGACAGCAGCCCGGCCCGCTCCCGCAGCGATCCGCGCAGCCGCAGCGCCGCGAACGCCAGCCCGTGCACCGCGAACAGCGCCGCCACCACCAGCGCGGCCAGCAGCACGAGCGGCCCGCGCATGCCGAGCAGCACTTCGGCGAGCAGCAGCCCCCAGGTCAGCGCCAGCCCCCAGCTCCCGGCCACGATCCCGCCGTCCCAGAACGCCTGCCACCGCGCGCCGGGCACCCGCCCCCGCAGCCACAGGCCCATGTCCCGGACCACCCACGAGACGAGCAGCGCGACGACCACCGCGTAGTTGCCGCTCAGGAGGTGGCCCTCCAACTCGGGGAAGAGCCCGGCGAGCACCCCGGCCGAGGCCACCAGCCACACCTCGTTGCCGAGGAAGAACGGCGCGATCGCGGCGATCACCTCGCGCCGCTCGCCCGCCGACCGCCCGAGGTACGGCAGCGCCATGCCGACCCCGATGTCGGCCCCGCCCAGCACGAGATAGCCGAGCGCGAAGAAGGCCAGGACGAAGATTTCCATGTTCGCTTCCTAGAAGGCGAGGAGGGGAGGGGCGAAGGCGGGGACGGGCTGGAAGGCGGGGACCGGTCAGAAGGCGGGGACCGGGACCGGCGTCTCGGTCGGGAGGGCGCCGAGCGCGACCGCGTCGGGCCCGCGCCGGGCCGCCCTGGCCAGCAGCCAGTAGTTGACCGCGATCAGCACCGTGAACACCGTCACGAACGCCGTCAGCGACAACCGCATCTGGCCCGCCGTCACCGGCGACATGGCGTCGGACGTCCGCAACAGCCCGTAGACCACCCACGGCTGGCGGCCCATCTCCCGGAACGTCCACCCGGCGAGCATGGTGACGAACGGTACGGGGATCATCAGCGTCAGCAGCCAGTGCCAGGCCCGGAACCCGCGCACGACCGGCGGGAAGAACATCAGCAGCAGGCTCAGCCCCGCCACGATCGTCATCACCACCCAGAGGATCATCATCGTGATGCCGGCCCCCTGCACCCAGCCGGTCGCGGGCAGGTAGTCGCCCGGCCCGAACCGGGCCGCCATGTCCGCCTGCACGGCGGCCAGCCGGTCGGCCTGGCCGGTCCAGGCCGCGGCCTTGGACGGCTGCAGGGTCTGGAACCCGAGCCCGCCGAACGTCACCGTGAAGAACGAGGCCGGCAGCGCGACGCCGACACCGATGCGCAGCGACTTCCTGAACAGGGCCTGCTCGGCCGTTCGCCTGCGCAGGTGGTAGGCGCTCACCCCGGCCATGAAGAACCCGCCGACGATCATCGCGCCGCCCATGACGTGCCCGAACGCGATCTGCGCGGCCGGGTTGGCGACCATCGCGCCGAAGTCCGTGAGCCGCAGCCTGCCGCCGTCGAGGGCGTAGCCGACCGGGTTCTGCAGGAAGCCGTTGGAGATCATGATCCAGAACGCCGACGCGTACGCGGTCAGCGTGACGACCCAGATCAGCGCCAGGTGCGCCCAGCGGTTCAGCCGGTTCCAGCCGAAGATCCACAGGCCCAGGAACGTGGCCTCGACGAAGAAGGCCACCAGCGTCTCGATCGCCAGCGAGGCGCCGAAGACGTTGCCCGCGTAGTCGGTCAGCCCGCTCCACGACAGGCCGAGCTGGAACTCCATGACCAGGCCGGTGACGATGCCCATGGCGTAGTTGATGATGTAGAGCTGCCCCCAGAACCTCGTCATCCGCAGATGGACGGGGTCGCCGCTGAAGGTGGCCCGGGTCTGGACGACGGCCACCAGCGTCGCCAGGCCGAGCGTCAGCGCGACGAAGAGGAAGTGCGCGCCCGCGGTGAACGCGAACTGCAGGCGGGCGAGGTCCACGGTGTCCATGCCGGAAAGCTTCGCGTTACGGCGTGCTCCGCCGCGTCATGCCGGGGTCTGCAATCCGGCGTACAACCCCGGGCGGAAGATCACTTTGGACGTACGACTCAAGTTGTAAGCCAGCCCGGCGTGATCATCCCGGCCTCGTAGGCGAGCACCACGAGCTGGGCCCTGTCGCGCACGGCGAGCTTGGTCATGATGCGGCTGACGTGCGTCTTCGCCGTGGCGGGGCTGAGCACGAGGCGGGCGGCGATCTCGTCGTTGGACAGCCCGGCCGCCACCAGGCCCATGACCTCCCGCTCCCGCTCGGTGAGCGCGTTGAGCTCGGGGCCCGGCTCCGGCCGCTTGACCCGGCCCGCGAACTCCGCGATCAGCCGCCGCGTCACCGACGGCGAGATCAGCGCGTCGCCCCTGGCCACGACCCTGACCGCGTGGATCAGCTCGGCCGGCTCGGTGTCCTTGACCAGGAACCCGCCCGCGCCCGCGCGCAGCGCGCCGTAGACGTAGTCGTCGAGGTCGAAGGTGGTCAGGATGATGACCTTGACGCCGTCGAGCCGCGGGTCGCCCGCGATGCGCCGGGTGGCCTCCAGGCCGTCGAGCTCGGGCATGCGGATGTCCATGAGCACGACGTCGGGCCGGTGCTCGTGGGCGCCCGCCACGGCCGCCGCGCCGGTGCCGGCCTCGCCGACGACCTCGATGTCGTCCTCGTCGGACAGTATGGACCGGAACCCGGCGCGTACCAGGGTCTGGTCGTCGGCGAGCAGTACGCGGATCATCGGGCTCCGTTCAGTGGCAGGCGGGCGACGACGCGGAAACCGCCCTCGGGGCGCGGGCCGGCCTCCAGGTCGCCGCCGAGCGCGGTGGCGCGCTCGCGCATGCCCTGCAGGCCGAAGCCGCTGCCTTCGGTGTACGTGACACCCGGGCCGTCGTCATCGACCCGGATCAGGATATTTCCGGATGAGTTGCTGACCGCGAGGGTGGCCTTCGTCGTGCCGGAATGGCGGGCGACGTTGGTCAGCGACTCCCTGATGATGCGCGCAGCGGCCAGGTCGACCTCGGTCGGCACGTCGTCCAGCGGGCCGGACAGCTCGGTGGCCACCTCCAGCCCCGACGCCGCGACCAGGTCCGGCAGCCGCGTGAGACTGCCCGCGGGGGCGGTCGGCGCGTCCTCGTCCACCTGGCGCAGCACCCCGAGCGTGGTGCGCAGCTCGCGCAACGTCTCCTTGCTGGTCTCCTTGATGGTCCGCAGCGCGGCCTCGGCCTTCTCCGGGCGCCTGGCGAGCCCGTGCAGCGCGGCCGACGCCTGCACGTTGATCATGGAGATGTTGTGCCCGAGCACGTCGTGCAGCTCCCTGGCGATGCGCAGCCGTTCCTCGCTCTCGCGCCGCCTGGCCTCCTCCTCCTTGGAGCGCTCGGCGTCCAGCGCGCGCTGCTGCGCCTCCAGCAGGTACGCCCGGCGGTTCCTGGTGACCCCGCCGAACGCGATCGCGGCCACCACCCAGCCGGTGATCGCGCCGAACATGCTGTCGTCCACGTGCCTGACCCCGTGGGCCTCGCCGAATCCCATGGCCAGCAGGACGGCGGCCCCGGTGGCGATGGCCGCGACCAGCCGGCCCTGGTCGGCGGCGGTGTACAGGGCCACGAACACCAGCACGATCAGCGGCCCGTCGAGCCGGGCGAGCGGGTAGTAGACGGACACCGCCGCGACGACCACGATCAGCGACGCGACGGGGAGGCGCCGCCGCAGCATCAGCGCGCCGCACGACACGATCGGCAGCACCACGTCAAGGACGTTGGGAGGCTGCACGCTCCGGAACGCGGCGACCACAGTGCCGGCGAGCGCGACGGCGACCACCAAGAGGGACACCGTGGTGCTCGCCTGCAATCTGCGCATGTGCTCCATTTTGTATGGTCATGCGGGTCATGGGGTAGTTGAGCGGGATGACGACTAAGGATGAGCTCCGGCAGGTCGAAGAGGACCTCGCCCGGCTTAAGGCGGAGAACCAGGAGCTGCGCGACCAGGTGGGCGACATCGGCGCGACCGACCAGATCGAGACCTCGGCCATGATCGCCCAGGCCGACGAGCAGTCCGAGCTGATCGCCGACCTCGAACGGCGCCGTGCCGACCTGGAGAGACGGGTCGAGGAGGAGGGTTGAGGCTCAGCGGCGCAGCGGGGCGCCCACCTCGTGGAGGTGGCGCAGGGCCTGGCCGTAGGAGGCGACGAGCCCGGTCTGCAGGTAGCTGACGCCGACCTCGGCGCAGTAGCTCTCGACGATGGGCTGGGCCTTGCGCAGGTTGGGCGCGGGCATGTTCGGGAACAGGTGGTGCTCGATCTGGTAGTTGAGCTGGCCGAGCGCCACGTCGGTGAACAGGCCGCCCCTGACGTTGCGGGAGGTCAGCACCTGCTTGCGAAGGAAGTCCAGCTTGTCGTCCTTGGTCAGGACGGGCATGCCCTTGTGGTTGGGCGCGAACGTCGACCCCAGGTAGAGACCGAACAGCCCCTGATGCACGACCAGGAACACCAGGGCCTTGCCGAACGGCAGCACGGTGAAGACCGCGCCGAAGTAGAGCACGAAGTGGCCGGTCAGCAGCGCCAGCTCCGCCCACGGCCGCTTGGCCGACGGTGCGAGCAGCGCCTTGAAGCTGGCCACGTGCAGGTGCCAGGCCTCAAGAGTGAGCAGCGGGAAGAACCAGAACGCCTGGTACTTGGCGACGAAACGGGGCAGGCCGACGCTCCGCGCCACCTGGTCGTCCGACCAGACGAGGACGGCGGGCGAGACGTCCGGGTCGTGGTCCTCGTGGTTGGGGTTGGCGTGGTGGCGGTTGTGCTTGGTGGTCCACCACCCCCAGCCCAGGCCGATGCCGAGGTTCCCGAGGAGGAGACCGGTCACGTCGCTCGGCCGCCGCGTCCTGAACACCTGGCGGTGGCCCAGGTCGTGGGAGACGAAACCGAACTGGGCGAAGACCACGGCCAGTGCGACCGCGACGAGGAGCTGCCACCACGAGTCGCCCACCCAGGCGAACAGCGCCCAGCAGCCAAGATACGCGGCGACGACGATGCTGAGCCGCACCGCGTAATAGACGGGACGCCGGTCGAGGAGACCGGCGTCCGAGATTCGGCGGGCTAGTCGGGCGAAGTCACTGCCCCGGGTGTCGACCACACTTGGACTGGCCACAGATCTCCTCACATTGCGGTGGAAAGTTGCCACAACCCTGGCGTATCCGCCGCAAATCCGGAAGGTGTTCCGTGGTCATCCGGGGAGCGGTGGAGCAGGGGGCTCGTCGTCGGTTCCGTGGCCTCTCCCCAGACCATATGGTGCGACACCCCGTGCCGCGCACGCGACGGGCTCAGCCCAGCAGGAAGAGCGCGTGCCGTTCGGGGTCAGGCAGCGCTGCTCCCCTGGTCAGGGCCTCGTGGAAGGCGTCGGCGCCGAGCATGGAGCGGCACCGCCCGTCGAGGGCGACGACGAGGGGATCGGCGGAGCCGTCGATGCCGCGCAGCGCGCGGGCGGCGCCCAGCAGTTCGGCCGCCGCCCGGGGCGGCAGGTGCTCGGCCGCGCCTTCGAGCACGGCCGCGCGGGCCGTCCGGTCGCCGCAGGTCTCCATCAGCTCCAGGGCGGTGCGCAGCGACGGCTCCGGCGCGGCCACGCGGGCCAGCTCGACGTGCATGAACGCCCTGAACTGCGCGGGCCCCTCCCCGCTGCCGAGCGCCAGCGCGCGGACGAGCAGCCGGGCCGCCCCGGTCCGGTCGCCGGTGCGCCGGGCCAGCTCGGCGCGGGCGTGCAGAACCCTGGCCTGGGTCACCGCGTCCTCGGCCCGCAGCGCCGACCGCCACGCCTCCTCCAGCGTGACCGCGGCCCCCTCGTGGTCGCCCGCCCGCGCCTTGAGCTGTCCGAGCCGGAGCAGGTACGTCATCGGGCCGAGCGGCGCGTCCAGCCCCGACAGCTCCTCGGCCAGGCGGCCGGGCTCCTCGGCGCGGGCCAGCGCGGCGGCGAAGTCGCCCCGGTTCTCGGCGACCAGCGACAGCCAGTAGAGCGAGGCCCACTGGCCCCAGCGGTCGCCGGTGCGGCGGAAGCCGTCGAGGGCCGGGCCGAGCAGGTCCTCGGCGCCCGCGACCGTGCCGTACTCGAACCGGACGATGCCGCCGAGCAGCAGCGCGGCCGAGCGCGTCCACAGGTCGGGGGAGTCGCGCAGGCGCTCGACGGTGTCCTCGGTCAGCTCGACGACTTCGGCGGGCGGGCGTCGCGCGCCGCTCATGGCCCAGAAGTTGAGCGCGGCGGGATGGCCGGAGCCCAGCACCGCCGGGGTCGGCTCGCCGCCCGTCAGCACCCGGCACAGCCCGTGTGCCAGCTCGCGCCCCGGCGGCGGTACGTCGCCGACCCGGCGCAGCACGGCCGCCGCCCGCTCGCTCATCTCACGCCGTCGCCCACGCATGATCCACGGCCAGAACCGGGGCAGGATCAGCCTGAGCGGGTCGTCGGAGTGGCGCAGCGCGGCGTCGAGGTTGTCCTGCTCGGCGTCCAGCACCTCCAGGCAGGCGAGCTGCTCGCCGGTACGCAGGAGGGGCTCGGCGTCCTCGGCCAGCCGGGTGTAGTAGTGGGCGTGGGCCTGCCGGAGCGCGGGCAGGTCGGCGGCGGCGTACTGCCTGATGGTGGCCAGCATCGAGTAACGGTCGCCGGAGACCGACACGAGCGACTTGTCCACGAGGGAGGCGAGGTCGTCCGGGTCGCCGCCGCACACCTCCGCGACGGCCTCGTACGTCGCGCCGCCGGAGAAGACCGTCAGCCCGCGCAGCAGCTCGCGCTCGGACGCGGACAGCAGGTTCCAGCTCCAGTCGATGACGTCGCGCAGCGTACGGTGGCGCGGCTCCGACGTGCGGCCGCCGCGGAAGGTCAGCCGGTCACCGAGCTGCCGGACCAGCACGGACACCGGCATCGTGCGCAGCCGGGCGGCGGCCAGCTCGATCGCCAGCGGGATGCCGTCGAGCTCGCGGCAGATGCGCTCGGCGTCCGCCGCGCCCACCTCCAGGCCGGGCCTGGCCGCCGCGGCCCGCGCCAGGAACAGCTCGGCGGCCTCGGGCAGTGGGAGGACGGGGTGCAGGTTCTCGCCGGGGACGTCGAGCGGCTCCCTGCTGGTCGCCAGGACGCGCAGCCCGGCCACCTCCGACAGCAGCCACCGCGCGACCAGGGCGGCCTCCTCGACGACGTGCTCGCAGTTGTCCAGCACGATGAGCGGCGACGTGCCGCGCAGCGTGCGGACCACGTCGGTCGTCCTCAGCACGCTCTCCACCGCGGCCCGCACGCCGGTGGCGGAGGCCAGCTCGACCAGCCACACCCCGTCCGGCACGTCGAGCCCCGAGGCGGTCTCCAGCGCCAGGCGGGTCTTGCCCACGCCGCCGGGGCCGACGAGCGTGACCAGCCGCTCGTCCTGGCCGTCCAGCAGCGCGCGCAGCCGGGCGACGTCGCCCTTCCGGCCGACGAAGCCGGTGAGCCGGGCGGGCAGGTTGCCCCTCGGCGCGGGGGCCGGGTCGCGCAAGGCCGCCATGTGGGCCGCGCGCAGCTCGGGGCCGGGATCGACGCCCAGCTCGCCGGCCAGGTCGGCCCTGATCCGCTCGAAGACCTCCAGCGCCTCGCCCCGCCGCCCGCGCGCCACCAGCGCCCGCATGAGCAGGGCGTGGAACGGCTCCCGCAGCCGATGCGCCGCCACCAGCCCCTCCAGCTCGGCCACCAGCCCCTCCAACTCCGCCACGACCCCGGGCCCGGGGCTCCCGGCCGCCGGGTCGGCTGACAGGTCGGCGGCCATCGCGGTGGCGAGGGCGGTGAGGTGTAGTTCCTCCAGGCGGGCGGCCGGGGCGGCGGCGAACTGCAGGCCGGCCGCGTCCGCCAGCGCGGGCCCGCGCCACAGCGCCAGCGCGCCGCGCGGGTCACCGGCCCGCACCAGCCGCTCGAACGCCGACGCGTCCACCTCGCCGGGCGGCACGTCCAGCAGGTAGCCGGCCGGGTGGGAGGAGATCAGCCCCGGCGCCTGCCGGCGGGCCCGCGACACCAGGGACTGCAGCGCCGCCGCCGGATGCGCGGGCGGCTCGCCGGGCCACAGGTCGTCGATCAGCCGGTCGGCGGTCACCACCCGGCCGGGGTCGAGCGCCAGGCGGACGAGCAGGGCGCGTACGCGGGCGCCGCCGATCTCGGCCCCAGCCACCTGGAGCGGCCCCAGAACCCCGATCCGCATGCCCCCACCGTACGCACCGGCGGCACCGGGCAGGCCGGCACGGGCGGCTCAGCCGGCCGCGAGCTGGTCGAAGAGGTCGAGCGCGGCCTGGCGCACCTCCGCCGGGGACAACCCGTCGAGGGCCTGCCGCGCGTCGGTGATGTCACGTGTCGTGGCCAGCGTGATGGCCACGGACGACGCCGCGGCGCGATCGATCGATCCCGTCGGGGCGGCGTCGGCCAGCTGCTGGGCGCTCGCGGCGAGGTCGAGGTTGTCTCTCAACGGATCTCCTCGGACGAAGTCTGCTTCGCACATTTCATCACTTTGCGTCGCCCCACATCCACCATTTGTTGAATTCGGAGGTTATGCCCTGAGCGGGTCGTGCCCGACGGACATGAGCTCGCGCCGCGAGTCGTCGTCCGTCCGGTCGCCCATGGTCTCGACCAGCTCGACCACCTGGCGCATCACGTCCAGGTCGGTCTTGGTCAGGTCGCCCTTCCGCTTGCTCAGGACGTGCAGCACGCCCCGGCCCAGCTCGTCGATGCCCATGTCGGGGTCGGGAGGGAAGCCCTCCTCGTCCGAGGCGTCGGCCAGCAGGTAGCCGCGCAGCTCCTCGGAGTTCATGTTGACCACCCGATGGAACTCCTGCCAGAGCGTGTCCGTATCGAAACCCTCAGTCATATGGGCCGCCTACCCGCCTGATCCTCCCGTTACGCCCCGGGAACGGTCAGCCCCGACTCGTAGGCGGCGATCACGGCCTGCACGCGGTCCCGCAGGCCCAGTTTGCTCAGCACGTTGCTGACGTGCGTCTTCACGGTGTGCTCGCTGACCACCATGCTCTCGGCGATCTCCGCGTTGGACAGCCCGCGCGCGATCAGCTGCAACGTCTCGCGCTCGCGGGCGGTCAGCGACTCCAGCGTCCGGGCGGGGGTGGCCGCGGCCGCGGGGCGGGAGGTGAACTCGGCGATCAGCCTCCGGGTCACCGTGGGGGCGAGCAGCGACTCGCCCGCGGCCACGACGCGGACCGCGGTCACCAGGTCGTCGCGCCGCACGTCCTTCAGCAGGAAGCCGCTGGCGCCCGCCCGCAGCGCGTCGAACACGTAGTCGTCCAGGTCGAACGTGGTCAGGATCAGCACCCGGCAGCCGGTCTCGGCGCACACGATCCTGGCCGCCTCGATGCCGTCCATCCTGGGCATGCGGATGTCGAGCAGCAGGACATCGGGCTCGTGGGCCCGTACGGCGGCCACGGCCTCGATCCCGTCGCTCGCCTCGGCCACCACCGAGATGTCGGGCTGGGCGTCGAGGATCATCGCGAACCCGCCCCTGACCAGCTCCTGGTCGTCGGCCACCACGACGCGCACGCTCATCGGCCGGCCTCCAGCGGCAGCCGCGCCGACACCGCGAAGCCGGGGCCGTCGGCGCGCGGGCCGGCGGTCACGCTGCCGCCGCAGGCCGCCGCCCGCTCGCGCATGCCGATCAGCCCGTTGCCACCCGAGGGCAGCGCGGGGCCGCCGCCGCGCCCGTTGTCCGTGACGTCGATCATGAGGTGGTCGTCCTCCCAGGTGAGCCGGATCTCGGCGCGGTCGGCGCCGGAGTGCTTGACGATGTTGGTGAGCGCTTCCTGCGTGATCCGGTAGGCGGCCAGCGCGCTGTCGGGCCCGATCGGGCGCGGCTCGCCGACCTCGGCGAAGTTCACCTCCAGGCCGGTCCCCGCCACCTGGCCGGCCAGCGTGGGCAGGTCCGCGAGGGTCGGCTGCGGCGCCCTCGGCGCCTCGGGCTCGTCCTCCTTCAGTACGCCGAGCATACGGCGGAGCTGCACCATCGCGTCCCGGCCCGCCGCGGCGATGGCGTCGAAGGCGGCCTCGGCCCTGGCCGGGTTGCTGCGCACCACCACGGGCCCCGCCTCGGCCTGGACCACCATGAGGCTGACCGCATGGGCCAGGATGTCGTGCATGTCGCGGGCGATCCTGGCCCGCTCGCGTTCGGCCGCGCGCTCGGCTTCCAACTGACGCTCCCTTTCGAGCCGGGCCGCGCGCTCGGCCAGCTCGGCGGCATGGGCGCGGGACGTGGCCGCCGCCCGGCCGATGGCGTACGCGGCGGAGAACAGGGCGACCCCGCGCATCGCGGTCTCCCACGAGCCGACGGAGGACAGGCCGCCGACGAGGGTCACGACGAGCATGACGACCCGGGGCAGGCGGGGGGAGTAGGCGGCGACCGTGTAGAAGATGACGAGGGCGCCGTACCAGATGGGCTGGCGGGCGACGTTGTCGGAGAAGTCGTAGAGCGCGCCCACGAGCAGGCTGACGATCAGCATGGTCACCGGCCACCTGCGCCGCCAGACGACGGGGAGCGAGGCGCCGATCGCGACCACGTACCCCCACGCGTCCCACCTGCCGCCGGACGGGTCATGACTGGAGATCAGCGGCCATGCCTGGACGACGGCGATCAACAGGGCGAGCGCCCCGTCCACCCAGAGGTGGGGGAGCGCTCGAAGCCTACGGCGAAGGACGTTGACCAGCGTCAAATCGGACACAGGATCCCATTGTTCCTCACGCATGGACGAGCGTGTGCCGGGCGGCGGGCTGGACCTGGCGCCGGGCCAGCGGCCAGAACGACACCAGCATGCACAGGGCGCCGAGCGGGATGAGGTCCTTCTCGATGATCGGGATGGCGAAGTCGAGCATGACGAGGACGGGCGTCCAGAGCTTGAGCTGACGGCGCGCGGCGAGCTGGATGACCAGGGCGAGCTGGGCGATGTAGAACAGCATCGGCCCGACCTGGTAGACCGCGAGGGACACTCCCGGGATCGCCTGGACCTGGTCGAACAGCGGGGACATCGCGTCGTGGTCGGCGGACATGAACCCGACGGCGATGTCGATCACGAACTGCGCGGACGCGCACGCGATGCCCACCAGGCCGACCACGAGGCTGGTGGTGGCGATGCGGTTGCGGTCCAGCATCCGCCACATATCCCGAAATATCACGATGAACAGGCCGAGAGCGGCAAGAAACGCGAGATGGCCGGTTGTCCAGGCCAGTCCGGGCCCTCGGGTTCCGTCGAAGCCGTCGGCGATTCGGATGAGGCCGTACGCCAGGACGAGCAGCGGGGCGGCGACGAAGGCGATTCGGGTGTTCATCGGGGTTCTCCTCAGCGGGTGGGGCGATGCACTTATCCTGCGGTTTTCCGCTCCGAATGTGATCACCGGGACGGGCGATCCCGCGCCTCGCTCTCAAGAGGGAGGCCCCTCACTCGCAAGGGCGTCCCCCGCCGGACGACCAGGTTTCCCCGAGACGCACTACCGACAAGACGAGTCGGCTTGACAAGCGATATTGTCGGTGCGATCCTCGGCCGCACTGCCCGAGGCCGTGACAGGGAGACAGTCATGCCGCACGAGTTCGAGATCCGCCACGAGATCCCCCTGGACGCAGCCCCGGACGTCGTCTGGCGGGCCATCGCGGAGGGACCCGGCATCGACTCGTGGTTCATGGGCCGTACCGAGCTCGAACCCCGTGAGGGCGGCAGGGGCACGCAGACCTTCGGCGCCGACGTCCCCACCGAGACCGTGGTGACCGCCTGGGAGCCGGGCGAACGCCTGGCCTACCGGGGCGTGGAGAACCCCGACGGCACGTTCATGGCCTTCGAGTACCTGCTGGAAGGCCGCGGTTCGGCCGGCACGGTGCTCCGTTTCGTCCACAGCGGCTTCCTCGGCGACGACTGGGAGTCCGAGTACGACGACCTTGAGCGCGGCGACCTCCAGTACCTGTACAAGCTGGCCGTCTACCTCAGGCACTTCCCCGGCCGGATCTCCACCCACAACCTGTTCCTGGTCGCCCCGCGCGCGTCCGAGGAGGAGTTCTGGGCCGCGCTGGAGACCGCCCTCGGCCTCGCCGGACGTCCGGCGGCGGGGGAGAAGGTGACGGTCGCGATCGAGGGGCGGGCGCCGGAGCAGGGCGTCGTGGAGTGGGTGACCGCCCCCGGCACCTTCGTGGCGGTCCGTACGGACGACGGTCTGTACATGTTCGTCCAGGGGCGGGGCATGGCGGTGGTGGAGCACCACGCGTACACGCCGGTGGACGGCGCGGCCCTGGAGGTCGCCTGGACCCGCTGGCTCGCCACCGCCTTCGCCTGACCGAGCCCTCGAACCAGCCCGGACGGGCCCCCGTGGCGGTGGACCTCAGGCGAAGAACTCCTTGAGCACCGGCGCCAGCGCCTCCGGCTTGACGATGTGGGTCTGCCCGTCGAGCGTGCGGTAGTCGGCCGCGGGCAGCGCCTTCGCCAGCGCGCCGACGGAGTTGCGCATCCACTGCGGGCTCTTCCCGCCGTCGGCGACGAGCGTCGGTACGGTCACCGACGCCCACGCCTCCTCGGGCAACGACTCTCCCCGCTGGTAGGGGGCGACGAGCGCGGTGTCGTACGGCAGGGTGTGGGCCACGGCCTTGAGCTTGGCCCACGCGGGCATGAACCGCATCATCGCCACCACGAACCCCGGCAGGCCGACGCCCTCGCGCATGAACAGCTTGACCGCCTCGGCCCGGCGGTCGGCGGCCACCAGTGCCTCCAGCCGCCGTACGTAGTCGTCGCCGAGCGAGGGCCGGGTGCCGTCGACGATGAACGGCGGCTCGTACAGGGCCAGGCGCTCGACGGGTAGGCCGTTCGCGACCGCGGCCAGGGCGAGCGCGGCGCCGGACGAGGTGCCGTACAGGCGGATCGGGCCGCCGGCCGCCTCGGCGAGCGCGGCCAGGTCCTCGAATTCCCGCTGCGGGGTGGTCGGGGTGGTGTCGCCGCTCTCGCCCCGGCCGCGCCGGTCGTAGGTGTAGACCGTGAAGTCGGGGGCGAGCGCCTCGGCGAGGCCGCCGTTGATGCTGGAGCCGCGGAAGCTGAGTGCGCCGTCCACGAGGATGACCGCCGGGCCCTGACCTGCGCGTTCGTACGCGATGGGAGTGCCATCCGTGGAGTTGATCATGCTGCTCATGGTGTTCCTCCGTTTCGTGAGGCCCACGATGTCACCGACAAAAATATTTGTCAAGAAAAACTTCGGGTGGGGATGTACTGATGCGGGCTCCTTTGCGCTCTTACCTGGTGGAGTCGTCCTGAGCGCGGGGGACGCTGGGGCGGCTCCCACGTCGCGTGCCGCGAACAGGAGGGGACGGCACGTGCCGCGGACGGGGGCGGGCGGTCTGCCAGCCGCACGCCCCGGCCCGCGGCACGTGCCGTGGGCGACGACGCCGCGACCCTCGAACCTGCCCGCCGCCCGCATGTGGACGAACTACGCCGCGACCGTGACCGGCCCGCCCTCGGAGAGCGGCGACCTCCGACCGAGCCGCCGGACCGGCCCGATCACCAGCAGCGCCGTCACCACGCCGACCGTCACCACGGCCGACACCAGCATGAAGTCACGCGGCTCGACCAGCGCGCTGACCGGGCCGGCCAGCGCCTGCCCGACCGCCATGCCCGCGACCGACCCCGCCACCTGGTAGGCGTTGACCCGGTTCATCACGTCGGGGGCGACCTGCGTCTGCACGGTGGTCGACCACATCACCGACCAGAACGCCATCGCGCACCCCCCGATCAGGTGCCCGGCCATCAGCAGCGGCAGCGGCAGCCCGAGCGCGACCGACAGCGGCACGGGGACGTACCCGATCAGCGCCACCGCTCCCGCCGCCAGCGGCCTGCGCGGCCTCAGCCTGATCGCCACCAGCCCGCCGAGCACGGTCCCGAGGCCGAGCGCCGCCATCACCCACCCGTAGTCGGCCCCGATGACCTGGGACGACAGCGGCACGTACGGCCCCACCACCAGGACGCCCCAGAACACCCAGACCAGGATGACCGACCACATCCAGTTCCTGGCCTTGAACTCCTCCCAGCCCCGGCGCAGGTCGCTCAGCACGTCGGACGGCTCCGGCTTCGGCACGGCGACCCGGACCAGCAGCAGGCACACCGCGCTGACCAGGAACGTCGCGGCGTCCACGGTGTAGACGAAGACCGGCCCGGTGGCCACGATGAGGATCCCGGCCAGCGCGGGCCCGGCGAGCTGGGTGACCGCCTCGGCGATCTTCAGCGTCGCGTTGGCCCGCTGCGGATCCTCGGCGACCAGCGGGACCATGCCGTTGACGCACGGCTCGAACACCCCGGCGGCCATGCCCGACAGGCACGCCATCGCCAGCAGCAGGACGAACGGCGGAGCGCCGTCGAGGAAGGCGACGGCCACGACGCCCTGGGTGACGATCCTGACCACGTCCGCGCCGATCATCAGGCGCCGGGGCCCGATCCGGTCGGCGACCACCCCGCCGAACAACATGACCAGCACGGCCGACGCGGTCCACAGCGCGAGCACGAAGCCGACACCGGCGATCCCGTAGACTTTGCCGATCGCCAGCGCCGAGGCCACGGGCATCATCGCGTCGCCGAGCAGCGAGATCGTGCGGGCCCCGAAGTACAGGGCGAAACTCCTCGTCCACATGAGGCCCAATTCTGGATTTTTCCAGTTCAAAGCACTGGTGTCCCAAATGACATCATTGGGTACATTTGCGCCATGGTCCTGGACTGCCCGGAGACGCCCCCGGCCCCGCCGAGCCCGCATCGCGTGGTCGCCCTGGTCGCGCCGCACCAGGAGCTCTATCCCGTGACCTCCGCCTCGGCGGTCTTCGGCTACCAGGGCTCCGACATCCCCCAGCACTACAGCTTCCGTCTGTGCGCCGAGCAACCCGGCTCGCTGCCCACCACGCTCGGCGTCCCCATGCAGGTGGACAGCGACCTCGAAGCCATCGACGACGCCGACACCGTGATCGTCGCGGGCTGGACCCTCGTCCCTTCGCCGGCCGTGCTCGACGCGGTGTCCCGAGCCCATGCCCGGGGCGCGCGGATCGTCGCCGTCTGCGCCGGGATCTTCATCCCCGCCGCCCTGGGCCTCCTGGACGGCCGCCGCGCGTCCGTCCACTGGGAGCTGTCCGGCGAGCTGGCCGCCCGCCACCCCCTCGTCATCCCCGACGACACCGTCATCTACGTCGACCACGGCGACGTCGCCACCGCCGGGGCCTCGGCCGCCACCCTCGACCTCTGCCTGCACCAGGTCCTCCAGGACCACGGCGCGGCCCACGCCATGCGCATCGGCCGCCAGCTCGCCGCCGGTCCGCACCGCGAGGGCTGCCAGCGCCAGTATCCGCCGCTGCCCACGGCGGGGCCCATGCCGGACTCCCTGGCCCCGCTGCTCGAATGGCTCCTCGGCCGGCTGCCCGACCAGGTCAGCGTGGAGGACATGGCCGCCTATTCGGGGGTCTCGACCCGTACGCTGACCCGCCAGTTCGCCGACCAGCTCGGCGTGCCGCCCGCCCGCTGGCTGCTGGAACGCCGGCTGGCCGCCACCCGGGCCCTGCTGGAGGAGACCGACCTGCCGGTCGAGACCATCGCCACCCGCGTCGGCCTCTCCTCGGCCGTCAACCTCCGGCGCCGCTTCCACACCGCCCTGCGCACCACCCCAGCCGCCTACCGCCGCTCCTTCCGCTGACGGGTCCGCGCCCGTCGCCGTCGCTAGGCCGCGTGCCAGGGACGGGTGGGCTCGGTCTGCCTGGCGGCGTCCGCGACCCGCAGCGCGTACGTCGGGCGCTCGGCGCCGGGCACCGGCCCGAGATAGGCGTGGCCGGTCAGATGGCACCAGGCGGGCAGGTCGTAGGGCGCGGCGGGGTCGGTGGCGATCAGGTGGATCACGGCGCCGGGACCGGCGCGCAGCACGTGCCCGCGCAGCTCGATGAGCAGTTGGACGCACATCTTGTCGCCGCCGTCGATCAGGAGATCAGGTTCGGGCATGCGTCCAGGAAACCATGCGGCGACGTCGAGTAGGTTGAGGCCTGTCCTGGCCCGTGAGGTGACAGGGCGGGCGTCGCACGGTAACGGCCCGGACACAACGGGCGGATTATCCCAGTAAAAGGGCCATAATCCTGTTCAAGTGTTGGGGAAGGCGGTGATGAGATGACCGGGTTCACCGAGATCGCCGAAGAGGTCGGGCCCGCCGACGGCCCCGGAACCGAGCGCGGGCGTGGCTCCGCAGGTCGGGGCGCCAGGCTCGCGCGGATCGCGGCGGTCGTCATGGGGGTGGCGTCCCCGGTCCTCACGGTCGCCGCGCTGCTCGTCTTCGCCCACCTGCCGGAGGCGTGGATCCCGCTGCGGACCGCCACGCCCCAGACGGCCGCCGCCCTGACCTTCCCGGCGGTCGGCGCGTTCCTGATCTTCCACCGGCCCCGGCTGAACATGGCCTGGCTGATGGTCGCGGGCGGGCTCGCGGCCGCCGTCAGCGACCTGTCCAGCGCGCTGATGTTCCGGCTGGCCGCCGACGGCGACCTGGTCACGGCCGGGTTCCTGCGCTTCCCCGCGCAGGTGGGCTGGGCGGTGTGCGGGCTGACGCTCACCATGCTGCTGCCGCTCTACTCGCCCGACGGACGGCTGCCCTCGCCGCGCTGGCGCTGGGTGCTGCTGCTGGGCGCGTTCTCGCTCGGGCTCGACCTGACCCGCGCGGTGTTCCGGCCCGACCCGCCGGCCGGGAGCTATCCGTACCCGGCCGTCATCCCCAATCCGGTCCAGATCCGCGCGCTCGGGCCGTACCTGGAGGCCGTCTCCACGGTCGCCTGGACCGGCATCTACGTCGCGATGGCGCTGACGGCGCTCTCCCTGGCGCTCCGGCTGCGCCGGGCCGACCCGGTGGGCAGGCGGCAGATCGGGTGGCCGCTGTTCGCGTTCGCGGGCTATGTCGTGTTCCTGATCGCGGCCGCGTTCGAGCCGGCGTTCCTGTGGACGAGCGTCGGGTGGGCGGCGCTCATCCCGATCGCCGTCGCGTTCTCGGTGACCCGCTACCGGCTCTACGGCATCGACACGGTGATCAGCCGGGCCTTCGTCGCGGCCGGGCTGGTGGCCGTGGTGAGCGCGGTCTACTTCGGCGCGGGCGCGCTGTCCAGCCTCGTGGTCTCCGGTTACGACGAGATCGCCGGCGTCGCCGCCGCCCTGTTCGCGGGCGCGTTCTTCCAGCCGCTGCGGCGGGTGCTGCAACGCGCCGTCGACCGCCTGCTGTACGGCAGCGTCGGCGACCCCGCCGTGCTGGCCGAACGCCTGACCCAGGCCGTCCGGCGCGGCGACCCGGCCAAGGCGCTGACGTCCGTGGTGAGCGTGCTGCGCGACGGGCTCGCGGTCGAGGGTGTGGCCGTGGAGGTCGCCGACGGCGAGCCGCGGTACGTCGAGAGCGGCCGGGTCGGCTCCGAGCCCCGCCAGGTGCCGCTGGTGTGGCACGGTGAACGCGTCGGCCGCCTGTTCGTCGGGCCGCCCGGCCCGCGCCGATTCCCGGCGGCGCACAACGAGCGCGTGCTCGCCACGCTCACCCCGTACGCCGCCGACGTGGCGCACGCCGTGCGCATGGCCGCCGACCTCCAGCGGTCCAGGGAACGCATCCTGACCGCCAGGGAGGAGGAGCGCCGCCGCCTGCGCCGCGACCTGCACGACGGGCTCGGCCAGACCCTCTCGGCCATGGCCATGACCATCAACATGGCCAGGATGAGCCTGAAGAAGTCCCCCGACGCCGCCGACGAACTGCTGCGCGAGCTGCACGCCGGCATGGGCGCGGTCACCGACGACATCCGCGAGCTGGTGTACGGCCTGCGCCCGCCCGCGCTCGACGACCTCGGCCTGGCCAGGGCGGTCCGCGAGCTGGCCGGGCAGTCGTCCCCGGACACCGAGATCGAGGTGGAGGTCGAGGGGAGCATGGCCGACCTGCCCGCCGCCGTCGAGGTGGCCGTCTACCGGATCGTCCAGGAGGCGCTGACCAACATCCGGCGGCACGCCAGGGCCTCCCGCGCCCGCATCGTGCTCCAGCGGGACTCGGTGCTCCGCGTGATGGTCTCCGACGACGGCCGGGGGCTGCCCGCGTCGTACAGCGCGGGGGTGGGGCTCGGCTCGATGCGGGAACGGGCGGCCGAGCTCGGCGGCATCTGCGTCGTCAACAGCGGGCCGGACGCCGGGACGCGGGTCGAGGTCATGCTGCCCTTGGGCACGGCCGCGAAGGAACCGGTGCGCCCGCCGCGGGCGGGCCGCTGATCACCAGCCTCCAGGCCGGTGCCGGGTAAAATTAACTGATCGTAGTTTTAATCTTACCCATCGTGCGGAACATGGTGAAGTATCACCTCATTCTTCACGGAGGACGTGCATTGCCCCAGCACACACCCCGCCTGGTGATGTACTACCGGACCCACTGCGACTGCGGCCTCTACGTCTCCCCGCTGCCCCTGATCGAACGGCGTACCGGCCTCACCCACCTGGTCGTCGCCACCGTACGGACCGGCGAGGACGGCGTCGTCCGGCTCAACGGCGCCTCGCCCGACTCCCCGGACCTGGCCCAGATGTGGGACGACGTGCAGGTCGCCCAGGTGTACGGCGTACGCGCCCTGGCCATGATCGACGATCTCGCCCGGCTCGACGACGACTTCGAGACCTGCTACCCGCCCCTGCGCCGCCTTCTCGCCCGTCGCCGCCTCGACGGCGCGGACCTCCACCTGACCGAGCCCGTGTCACCGTCCGGCCTCGCACGCCTCCTCGACCGGCTGCGCGCCGACTTCGGCCCCGCCTTCCTCCTCACGCTCACCCCGTCCGCCGGCGTCGACCACGACCAGGTCTTCCGCGAGCGGGGCGCTGATCTCGCCTGGCTCAACCTGCCGATGTACGGCGGCCCGAGGAGCCTGGCCGACCCGTGCGACTACGACGCCGTGCTCGCCGAGGGGCAGGTGCCGGCGGCCAAGCTGGTGGCCGGCGCGGTCACCAGCCCCGACAACGCGGGCGGCGGCTACGTCGAGGTCGACCGCCTGGCCGCCACCGTCGCCGAGCTGCTGTACCGGCATCCGGGGATGGGCGGGGTGAGCGGCTGGGAGTACTTCAACGCCCTGCCCGGCGGCACGGACGCCCCATGGCAGTGGGCCGAACGCATCGGCGCCGCACTCAAACTCTGACCCCGCACCTGTCTGCCCGTCCCATCCGGCGTGTCAGCGCCGCCGTCGTTTCTGTGCGCCCGCCTGCTTGCGCGGCTTGCGGGGCTTCCTGGGCAGACGCCCGCGCTCACCCGGCGGCCGTACGTGCACCCCGCGCCAGCGCTGCAACGTCAGGCGCGCGGCCGAGGCGACCCGGGGCGCCGGATGGTGCTCGATGAGGAAGCGCAGCATCGGGGTGGTGTAGGGATGGTCGCTGCACGTCATCATGCCGAGCATGCTCAGCACGTCCTCGACGTCGAGGTTGCCGGAGAGCTGGAGCACCGACTCGGCGGGCCCGCCGATCTCCATGGCGGCCACGGTCATGTCGGCGTACACCCAGGCCACGTCCACGGGGGCGGGCGGGAGGCCGTGGTCCTCCTTCTCGCGTGCCCGGATGAGCGCCCCCAGCCGGGGCACCTCGCGCAGCGCGGCGGCGATCTCCAGGCCCGGCCCGCCGAGGTCCTCCAGCAGCACGGTCAGGCCGACGGCCCGGCTCAGCGGGCTGACGTCGAGCAGGACGCCGGCGATCTCCTCGGCGGCCCGCGCCGGATCCCGGCCGCCCAGCCAGACGCGCACCTCCTCGGCGCGCTCCTCGTCGTCGTACGTGCGCAGCGCCCGCAGCAGCGTGGGGGCGTCGACGCCGGCCGTGCCGCCGTGGACCGGGATGTCCTGGCCGATGAGGGTCTTGAACAGGTCGAGCGCGCTCCACGTGCCGAGCGGGGTCAGCGACACCGACGAGCCCTCGCGCCGGATCAGCCGCAGCCAGGCCAGCTCGTCGGCCGCCTCGTCGGTCAGCTCGGGGATCTCCGTCAGCAGCAGGGCGTCGCGGTGGCTGAGCAGCATCAGCAGGGTGCTCGTGCCGGCGTCGAGCGCCGCCGCGTCGGCCTCGGGGGAGAACAGCGAGTAGAGGATGTCGCCCCACGTGTCCAGCACGTCGTCGGCGGGCCCCGAGGTCAGGGTCTCGACCGCCGGGCCGGCCGTGGCGGCCCCGTCGCGCACGTCGATGAGCCTGCTGTCCTCCGCCACGCTCCACAACCGCCCGGACTCCGGCCGCGCCGCCCCAGGATCACCGGCGGCGGAGGCGAGTCGGAGCAGGTCGTGGACGATCGGCGTAGCCCGCACCACGGCCGCGAGGTCGTCGGCCGGGAGGAGGCGCACCGGTGGCTGGAGGGTCACTGGCGGCAGCAGGTCCGCCTGATGGAGGAAAGAGTCCACGGTGCGTAAGGTTACTGTTTCATTGTGTGACGTTGCCTGCTCTTTGCCTGCATCGGGTGGCCGGAAAACGCGTGGGATTCTGTCGGTGGCCGGTGATACAAACGGTCCGACGTTCACCCGCCCTCGGCCAAGGGGTTTCACCGTGACCACCGGCAGTTCGGAGTTCTCCGTCGAAGGCGGCCCCCGCTACAACCGGCGGGGGCCGGTCCGCTGGCTCTGGTCCCACCTGCGCCACCACCCGCTCCCCCTGACCGGCTTCCTCGGCGGTTCGCTGGTGATGGTGGTGCTCAACGCGCTGGTCCCGCAGCTCACCGGCGCGGCCTTCGACGCGGTGCTGGGCGGCCGGGGCGAGCCCGCCGCCGCGCTGGGCCTGGTCGCCCTGTCGCTGCTGGCGGTGGTGTCGGCCCGCGGCCTGCTCGACCTCGTCGCCAGGCTGAGCAGCGAGACCCTGGCCAAGCGGCTTGAGCGCGACGCCCGCGACGAGCTCTACGTCGGCCTGCTCGGCAAGAGCCAGACCTTCCACAACCGGCAGCGGGTGGGCGACCTGATGGCGCGGGCGGCCAACGACATCCGCCAGCTCTCCATCATGATCAGCCCGGGGGTCGACCTGATCGTCGACTCCGGGCTCACCGGCCTGGTGCCCCTGTTCTTCATCGCCGCGATCGACCCCCGGCTGCTGCTGGTGCCCGTGGTGTTCGCGGTCATGTTCGCGTTCGCGCTGCGCCACTACATGGGGCAGCTCAACCCGGTGGCCACCCGCATGCGCGACGAGTTCGGCGACCTCAACGCCGGGCTGAGCCAGGCGGTGCGCGGCATCGAGGTGATCAAGGTGACCGCGCAGGAGGAGCAGGAGCGGCTGCGCTTCCGCGCCCACGCCCGGCGCTACCGCGACTCCTTCGTGCGCAACGGCCTGGTCCAGGCCCGTTACCTGCCCACGTTGCTGTTCGCGGCCGCCATGGCCGGGGCGCTGTGGCACGGGCTCCAGCTCCAGGCCGCCGGCGCGATCACGATCGGCGACCTGGTGGCCTTCATGGGGCTGATGGGCATGCTCGGCTTCCCGACCCAGATCTCGATCTTCACGTTCTCGCTGGTGCAGATCGGCATCGTGTCCTCGCGCCGCATCCTCGACATCGTCAACGCCGAGACCGAGCTGGCGCAGCCGTCCGCCGGCCACGCCGCGTCCGTCGAGGGTGAGATCGTCTTCGACGACGTCACGTTCGGCTACGGCTCGGGCGAGCCCGTCCTGCGCGGGGTGTCGTTCACCGTGCGGCCGGGCGAGACGGTGGCGATCGTCGGCGAGACCGGGGCGGGCAAGAGCACGCTGACGAAGCTGGTGCCCCGCATCTACGACGTCACCTCGGGCCGCATCCTGGTCGACGGCGTCGACGTCCGCGAGTGGGACCTCGACTCGCTGCGCTCCCAGATCTCCACCATCGAGCAGGACATCGTGCTGTTCTCGCGGTCCGTGGCCGAGAACATCGCCTTCGGCCTCGGCCAGCGGGCCGACCGCGCGGCCGTGGTCAGGGCGGCGGAGGACGCGCAGGCCGCCGAGTTCGTGGCCGAGCTCGACGACGGCTACGACACCGTCATCGGCGAGCGCGGCCTCACGCTGTCCGGCGGCCAGCGCCAGCGGCTGGCCATCGCGCGGGCGCTGCTGACCGACCCGGCGATCCTCGTCCTCGACGACTCCACCAGCGCCATCGACTCCGCCACGGAAGACCGGATCCAGCAGGCCATCGGCCGCATCCAGGAAGGGCGCACGACCCTGCTGATCACCCACCGGCTCTCCCAGATCCGCTGGGCCGACAAGATCCTGCTGCTGCGGCGCGGCGAGGTGGCCGGCTTCGGCACCCACGACGAGCTGATCGCCGGCAGCCCCCTCTACCGCCGCATCTTCTCCCACTACGACGAGGTCCCGGTCGGCGAGGGCGCGCTCGACGAGCAGGAAAGGGTCCACTGATGGGCTTCATCATGGACGGCCTCGACGCCGAAGACTACGACCGCAGCTACGACGACCGTGACCTGATGCGCCGGATCCTCGCCTACTTCCGCCCCAAGCTGGGCGCGATGCTCCTGGTGGCGACCATGATCGTGCTGGTCTCGGCGGCGCAGGCGGTCCTGCCGCTGCTGGCCAGCCAGGGCGTCGACGCCATCCAGGACGGCACGATCGGCCACGTCGGCCCGTTCCTCGTCGTCGGCATCCTGCTCGCCGGAGCGCTGAGCTGGGCCTTCAACTTCGTCCGCCAGTGGTACAGCGCGCGGGTGACCGGCGACGTCGTGCTCCGCCTGCGCGAGGACGCCTTCGACGCCGTGCTCCAGCGCGACCTGTCGTTCTACGACGAGACCCCCTCGGGCCGCATCGTCAGCCGCGTCACCTCCGACACCGACGACTTCGCCACAGTCTCCGCCCTGACGATGGACCTGATCAGCCAGGTGCTGATGGTGGGCTTCGTCACCGTCCTGCTGTTCCTGCGCAGTGTCGAGCTGGCGTTGCTGACCCTGCTGGTGGCGCCGATCGTGATGGGCCTCGCGCTGGTGTTCCGGCGGCTGGCCAGGTCCAGCACGCGCCGCGCCCAGCGCTCGCTGGGCCGGGTCAACGCCAACCTCCAGGAGACCATGGGCGGCATCGCCGTCGCCAAGAACTTCCGCCAGGAGCGGCAGGTCTACGACGAGTTCCGGCCCATCAACGAGCAGAGCTACCGGGTGACGCTGCGGCAGGGCTTCGTCTTCTCGGCCATCTTCCCCCTGCTGTTCCTCGTGGCCGGGCTCGCGACGGTCGCGCTGGTCCAGCTCGGCGGCACGTCGGTGCTGGGCCACGGCCTGTCGGCGGGCGACTGGTACCTGTTCCTGCAAGGCGTCTCGCTCTTCTGGATGCCGCTGACCTCGATCGCCGCCTTCTGGTCGCAGTTCCAGCAGGGCCTGTCGGCCTCCGAGCGGGTCTTCGCCCTGATCGACGCCCCGCCCCGGGTCGTGCAGACGGGCTCGGCCGACCCCGGCAGGCTGGCCGGGCGCATCGAGTTCGACGACGTCACCTTCGGCTACGACGCGGCCCACCCCGTCCTGCGGAACTTCGACCTGGTCATCGAGGCGGGCGAGACCGTCGCGCTGGTCGGCCACACCGGCGCCGGGAAGTCCACGCTGAGCAAGCTGATCACGAGGTTCTACGAGTTCCAGGAAGGCCGCCTGCAGATCGACGGCCACGACATCCGCTCACTCGACCTCGGCGCCTACCGGCGGCAGATCGGCGCGGTGCCGCAGGCGCCGTTCCTGTTCAGCGGCACGGTCGCCGACAACATCCGCTACCCGCGGCCCACGGCGGGCGACGACGAGGTGCTGGCCGCGGCGGCCGCGGTCGGCGGCGGCGACTGGATCGAGGCCCTGCCCGACGGCCTGCTCACCGACGTGGGCGAGCACGGCCGGGCCCTGTCCATGGGCCAGCGGCAGCTCGTCGCGCTGGCCCGCCTGCTCATCCAGGACCCGGCGATCGTCGTCCTCGACGAGGCCACCGCCAGCGTCGACCCGCTGACCGAGGCCCAGATCCAGGAGGGGCTCGACGTGGTGCTGGCCGGCCGCACCTCGATCGTCATCGCCCACCGGCTGTCCACGATCGAGCACGTCGACCGGATCATCGTGCTCGACCACGGGCAGATCGTGGAGGAAGGCGGCCACGCCGAGCTGCTGGCCCGTGGCGGCCGCTACTGCCAGGTCTACAACACCTACTTCCGCCACCAGTCGCCCAACTACCGCCCCGACAGCGGGTTCGTCGCCGTCGGCGACACCTGACGGCCTCACATGATGAGCCGCTGGTGCCTGCTGCTGCGCCACTCCACCATGAGCACGGTCGCGTCGTCCTGGAGCCGCCCGTGCTGGTGCTCCAGGATGGCCTGCACCAGCCGGCGCAGCGTCTCGGGGGCCGACAGGCCGTCGGCCTCCTGCCGGAGGATGAAGTCGATGAAGCGCTCCAGCCCGAACAGCTCGCCGTCCGGGCTCTGCGCCTCGATGATCCCGTCGGTGTAGAACAGCAGCCGGTCGCCGGGCTGGATCTGGTACTGAAGCTCCCCGGTGCACGGCTGCAGCGAGAAGCCCATCGGCGGGTCGGGCTCGCCGGACAGCGTGGCGACCTGCTGGCCCTCGCGGACCACGAGCGGCGGATGATGCCCCCGGTTCACCCAGGTCAGCCAGCCGGTGCGCAGGTTGAGCTCGGCCAGGATGCCGGTGGTGAAGCGGCCGGTGAACTGCTCGGCGATGGCGGCGTCGATCGCCTGGGCCGTGCCGACGAGATCGGCGCCCTGCCGCCGGCTGTTCCGGCTCGCCCCGACGGCGATGGTGGCCGTCAGCCCGGCGGAGGTGTCGTGGCCCATCGAGTCGAAGATCGACACGTGCAGCGTGTCGCCGGCGATGGCGTAGTCGAAGGCGTCGCCGCCCACCTCGTACGCGGGTTCCAGCACGGCGCTGACGACCACCTCGTCGTTGGCGAACGTCCCGGGCGGCAGCAGGGGCAGCAGCACCTCGGCCGACAGGGTCATCGGCTGGGCGCGGACCAGCCGCGAGTAGGAGTCGCTGTGCGGGCGCTTGCTGATCACCAGCAGCGCGACCAGCGACGCGAGCTGCTTGGCCCGCCACTCGGCCACCTCGTCGTCCTCCTGCACCGTCACCCCGAGCACGCCCATGCGTTCGGTGCCGTCGAGGAGCGGCAGCCACAGCCTGGTCGCACCGCCGGGCACCCGGACGACCTCGGCGTTGCGGAAGGCGACACCGGCGAGCGTGCCGTCGATCCGCAGGACCGCCGGCGGCTCGCCGGACACGTCCTGCTGCTGCGGGATCGGGATGAGCTGCTGTTGTTGCAGGTCGGTGACGTAGACCACGGTGTCGGAGAAGCCCGCCATCGCGGCGTGCCGGGCGACCATGTGCGGCAGCTCCTCCATCGCGGTCAGATGGTTGGCGGACAGCATGCCGCCCAGCATCAGCTCTCCGCCACTGCGCCGCATCGGCCCCCCTCCCTGAGGTCCGTCCGGGAACCTACCCATTTCAAGTGGCCCGTTTCTGCCCCGACGGCCGTCGCTGACACATCCGCACGGTCCGGGCCGGAGGTGTCCCCTCAGCCGTCCGCCTGTTCTTCCGCCAGCGGTCACAGCCGCGAATGCCGCGCCGCCTACAGCAGGCGCGAACGGTTCGAGGCCGCCCTCTTGCGCACCTCGGTGAAGAACACCTCCGTGTGGCGGTGGTGGCGTCGTGTACGGCTGGGCTCCCGGCCGGGCGCAGTGTCCGCGTGCTGGGAGAAGGTCAGCCAGCAGCTGCGGATGCCGTAGAGGAGGTTCTCCAGCAGGTCGAGGGCCGGGCGGCCGGGGTTGAGCGGGGTGATGGGCAGGTAGACCGTGCTGGGGCCGAGGCCGAGCTCGGGATGGTCGGTGCGGGCCTGGGCGATCAGCTCCTCGGCCACGCCGATGCGGTGCTTGGCCTCGGTGACGCCGTAGAGGTGGCCCTCGGCGACGTGCAGGGCGTTGCGGATCATGGGCATGACCGCGTGCCGGGGCGAGCCGCCGCCGCTCATCGCGGAGATGACCTCGGTGAGGCTCTCCTGGGCGGGGGCCTTGATGTTGTCGACCTCGGAGATCGTCTGCATCGGGTGCAGGCCGGTGTGGCGGGCGCTGACGGTCGCGGCGGCGTAGAGCCAGTGGGCCGCCGCGATCGCGGCCGCCGTCGGGTCGATCTTCGTGAACAGCGCCTCCGTGCCGAACGGATGCTGGTGCAGCAGGCTGTCGGCCTGGGCCACCTGAAGGGGCGAGGCGTCCTCCCGGCTGAGCATGACGGCCTGCTGGGCGCGCGCGGTCAGGTCGCCGAGCTCGGCGTTCTCGATGGCGGCCAGCTCCGCGGTGACGTCGGTGGCGACACGGCCGGACAGCCGGGCGAGGTTGATCGTGGCCAGCGTACGGCCGACGCGATGGGCGACCTCCTCCACCCGCGTGGAGTAGAGCGTCAGCGCGCCGTTGGCCGGCCGGACGGGCGCCAGCAGGGCCGGGATGACCGAGGCGAACGCGTCGCGCTCGGCCTGGCGCTGCCAGCCGACGCTGTTCGGGCCGTGCTGGTCGGCGGCGCTGGACGGATGGGTGTAGCAGCGCCAGCAGGCGTGGGACAGCTCCGTGAGGCTGGTGGCCAGGCGGAGGGTGTCCGGGCTCGATGGCACTTCTTCCGCCACGGTGGTGGCGATGTCGCCGATCCCCGTACCCCATGTGGCGATGAGCGCGTGGCGGGTGTGGTCGACGGCGAACCGGGTCACGGAGGCTCCTTAAAACGGGGGGTGTGGGGGAGCGTGATGACATGCTCAGGATGCTTGATCCAGGGTGGGCGTGTAGGGAAATTCGCATTGTTGTCGGTCCCTGATCTGCGGATTTGCCGTGAAATGCGCCAGAAGATTTTTCCGGAGGATGGGCTAGTGGGAGGCCGCTGAGCGGAGGAGTCGCGTTTTATGGGGATATGTCGGCTCCTGGTAGGCATACGGGAGAGGGTCGGCGGGCGCACCCGTGCGGGCGGGGCGGTGCGCCCGTGCGGGCAGGGCGGTGTGCCCATGCGGGCGGTGGCGGTGCGCCCGTGCGGGCGGGGCGGTGTGTTCGTGCGGGCGGTGGCGGTGTGCCCGTGCGGGCGGTGCGCCGTCTCTAGCCGCGTTCCTCCGGGCTGGACCTGTTTCGGTCCGTCACTTTCGGTGGCCAATATCCGCTGGCAGAAAAGAAACGTGGGCGCCGGTGTAATGGAACTCCACCCGGCGAAATCGTGATCATCCCCATGTGGCCGAGCAGTGTGTCACCGTTTTCTCATCCCCGGGGCTCCCGCCCGCCCGTCCGGTGCGGGCCCCTTCCAAGCTGCGCAAAGGCAGGAATGTGTGGACCTAGAAACGCAGATCCTCAGGTTGCTGTTGCGCCTGCGGAAGCTCAAGGCAGGCAGGCCCACCGGCGACCTCACGGCGACCACGACCGGCATCACGCGGATGCAGGCCGACATCGCCGACATCCGGACGGAGATGCGACAGGACTTCGCCGCCCTCGGCGACGAGCTGGCAGCCCTCCGACGCCACATGAACGACCATTTCACCGCCGACCGGTCGCGCTGCTGCAAGGGCCCGGTTCCCGGCTGCCCGCAGGGCGCGTCGGCGTTCGACGCAGGCCCGATCGGATCCTGACCGGCTCCGCTCCAGGCTCAGCCTGAGGCCGTCGCGGCGCCAGGCTGAGCCCCTCCGGGACCCCCGCACCCGTTGCTTCCCGGCCGTCGTGTCGGGTATACACGGGTTGCCACCATGTGCTTACAGCAAGTGGGACCCGGCCGCCCTCCTCCACCGGGCCGGTTCCCTACCTACTACCGGTGAAGGTAGGAGTAAGTGGATGTAGAGGCGGAGATCCTGGACATCAAGCTTCGCGTCCAGGCGCTGGAGGCGACGCTGTGCGCCGAGGCCGACTGTTCGGAGGCGGTGCTCGCCTTCGCCGAGATGAGGGCCGACCTCGCCGAGACCCGGAGCGAGGTGGGCCAGGACGTGACGGCCCTGACCGACGAGCTGCTCGGCCTCCACGGGCAGACCGACGAACACTTCCAGGCGGTCCGGTCGAAGATCCGCCGCCGGCTCGACCTCCTGCGCTGCGAGACCCTCGACCTGGCCATCAGGCTCGACCGCCTGCTGGAGAGGGGCGACTCCTAGCGTGCGCGGGCCCGTCCCTGGGTGAGCAGGGTCCGCATGGTCGCCGGCGGGCGCGCGGCGAGGTCGGCGGCGAAGTGCTCGAAGATGTTGAGTATCGTCCCCTCGGGCAGGCTCTGGAGCTCGCGTTCCCGGCGCACGAACGGCCCGAGCGCGTGCCACATCTCGACGTACCGGCGGTGCAGCAGGGAGCTCACGAACTGCTTGTCGATGATGTCGAGGTGGGCCAGGATCGCGTAGAGCTGGAAGAAGTAGCCGATGTCGTAGATCTTGCGCTGCACGTCGTCGTCCAGGCCCGAGATGCCCTTGTCGCTGGGGAGTTTGGGCAGCTCGTCGCGGATGAAGGCGTAGCTGCGGTGGAACTCCAGCGACCGGAACTCCTTGAGCAGGTCGATCAGCGGTTCGACGTGGTTGCCGTGCCGCTGCGCCCTGAACTGGTTGCGCGCGATGCGCGAGGAGGCCACCACCGCCGAGATGGAGACGATCACGGCCCCGACATTGATCAGCACTGAGACGTCCATCAGGCCTCCTCGGTCAGCTCGGCCACGAAAGCGTGGATCACGTCGTTGACCACGTCCGGACACTGGAGTTGCGGCCAGTGCCCCAGGCAGCGCGGTCGGAGGTCCACCACGGAGATCAGCGGGTTCAGCGAGCGCAGGACCGCGAGGTCGGTGTCCCGGCGGCTACGTACGTAGAGCATCGGCACCGGGCAGCGCCTGCACAGGTCCGTGGGGTCGTACCGCAGGATGTCGTGCCACAGGGGCCGTACGACCTGCTCGGGGGTGCGTTCCAGCGCCCGGAAGACCTCCGCGCGCCCGTCGTGGCCGCCGTCGGGCCCCCAGGCGTCGCTCATGGTGGCCAGGTAGTGGCCGCGCCAGTCGCCCGCCTCGGACTCGCGCGCCCGGGCCGCGTTCGCCCGCCTGTCGGCGGCGGTGACCGCGAAGTTGCTGTCCAGCACCACGACGCCGGAGACGAGCTCGGGCCGGGTCGCGGCGATCATCGCCGCGATCAGGCCCCCGGCGCTGTGACCGGCCAGGACGACCCCGCTCAGCCCCCGCGCGCGCAGCTCACCCGCGACGGCCTCCGCCATGGCCCCGACCGAGTACGCGCCGCCCGCCAGCCCGGGCGACCCGCCGTGCCCGGGAAGATCGAGCCCCAGCAACCCCAGCTCCGGCCTGAGCCCCTGCCACTGCCGGACGAACTGCCCCCGCTCGCACCCCAGCCCGTGCAACAACACGATCGTGGGCCCGCCGGGCAGCTCGGACGGCGGCCGCTCGGACGCGGCGAGACGAAGAGGTGGATTCCCGGTGATGTTCGGCATCGCAGTGACCTCGCAGAAGACGTCACTTCAGGGTTACCCGGCCAACGCCCCGTCCTCCCCGGAGGTTCCCGGCCTGGCGACGTCGAGGAAGGCGGGGCGGGTCCAGGTGGACAGGAGGCGGAGGGCGGTCTGGGTGGGGGAGCCTTCCTCGGCGGTGTGGGCGATCAACGCCTGGTCGGGGTCGTCGGGAAGGCGGAGGGTCTCGAAGCCGAGGTCGAGCCTGCCGACCACCGGGTGCTGGTAGACGTAACGTCCGTGGGTCTTGTCCTTGAGCCGGTGTTCGGCCCAGAGCTCGCGGAACTCCGGGCAGGCCGCGGACAGCTCCTCCACCAGGGCCGCCGTCCGCGGGTCCCCGGGGTGGCGGCCCGCGTCGAGGCGCAGGTAGGCGACCACGTCGGCGGCCTTGGCGGGCCAGTCGGCGTACAGGTCGCGCATGCCCTCGTCCAGGAACACCAGGCGGGCCAGGTTGCGCTGCCGGGGCGGCAGCACGCCGAAGTCGGTGATCAGCGCCGCCGCGAGGTGGTTCCAGGCCAGCACGCCGGCCCGTCCCCAGGCGTGAGGAGGGCACGGGAGATGTCGCTCGTCGTCGTGGCCCAGTGCCTGGCCGCGCCCGGACAGGAGGACCGGCTGCGGACCGCCCTCGAAGCGATGATCGAACCGTCCCTGGACGAGCCCGGCTGCCTGGCCTACCGCGCCTACGCCGACCCCAACCATCCTGCGAGCATGGTGGTGATCGAGGAGTGGGCCAGTGCGCGGGCGCGGCTGGAACACCTCGCCACCCCGCATCACCGCCATGCGGCACAGGTGCTGGCCCTCGTCCTGGCCGAGCCGATGACCCTCCGCACGCTCGTGACCGCCTCCGGTGCGGGTGGGGAGGTCAGCAGCGTTGACCGTTGACGTGGTCGATCGACGGGCTGTGCGTCACCGTCTGGCAGAAGTAGCTGCCGGACGGGATGGTGATCGTGCCGTAGGTGCCGCTCGCGACGATGACGTACCCGATCAGGTCGGAGATGTGAATGCGGGAGCCGCTGGTGCACGTGCAGGAGGCGTCCGTGGCGGCGGCCGGCGCGACGGGCCCGGCCGGGACCGACCGGTCCTGTGGTGTCCGCAAGCGGTCGATGTCGGGCACCCGTCACCGGACGGCGGTGAGGTCGACGACCACGAAGTCGCCGCCGCGGCGGAAGACCGCGAGGCCGCTGCCCGCCGGCGCCCTGAAGCGGACCTGCGGGTCGATGTCCCGCAGCTCGGCGGTGACGCCTGATCGCAGGTCGTGGACCAGTGCGCGGTCGGGCAGCTGGGCGGTGAGAAATCGGTCCTGCTGTAATGGTTGCGGCCCGACCCCTGACACGTCCACGTCGCGTCGTCCTCGCCCGTCCCGGTCCTGGACGTGGGCGATGGACGTCCGGTCCGGGCGGGTCACGCAGATCGTGACGCCGCAGGCCATGACGTCGTTCCGGGTGTGCTTCTCGCCGGTCTCGACGTTCGTGACGGACCGGAAGGGGGTCTCGGTGTCGCCGAACGTCCCGGGTGAGCCGATCCAGGGCCAGCTCAGGATGTGCTGACCACGCGTGCCTTCGACGCGCCGCGGCCGGCCGCCTTCGAGGCCCACGGTGAAGACGCCGTCGTCGCCGGTCGACCAGGCGAGGCGGTCCGGGGTGACGGCGATGCCCGTGACCATGCCCGTGACCATGCCCGTGACCATGCCCGTGACCATGCCCGTGACCATGCCCGTGACCATGCCCGTGACGCGGCCGGCGGGGGAGGCCGGGGGCAGCGGAGCCGAGGTGAGCCGGCGCGGTTCGCCGCCGTCCGCCGGGACGGTCCACAGGTCGGCGGTTCTCCTGTCGCCGTCCCCGCGCGCCGTCCACCAGGCGATCCGGCCCTGGCCCGCGGTGAAGCCGTCGGGGAAGAGGGTGGTGCCGGAGGGGCGGGGGAGGGCGGCGAGCCTGGTCGCCTTGGCGGTGTTCACGTCGTAGGCGTAGAGGCCGCCGGGCTTTCCCGATCCCGCCGCGGCGGTCAGGAGGAGCCTGGTGGCGTCCAGCATCAGGCGTGGCCGGACCTTTCTGCCGTCGGGTAATTCGGCCGGTAACACGTGCACTGCTCCGGGCCACACCTTCTCCACGGGTTCCGGAGCCGAGAGGACGGGTGCGCCCGGCTTTCCGCCACTTTTCGGCCCGGACAGAACGTGAATTGTGGCAGCCGAAATGGCTGCCACCGCCACGGTGGAGACGATCGCCGTGATGAGACCGCGGCGGGGCCGGGCAAATGTGTTGGTCATTTACGAGTCCTTCTTTATAGCGGTTTTCGGTGCGATTCATGAGTATGGGGGCATGGAGTGCGTGCCGCAGGAGGGCGGTGCGGCCGAGGCTCGGGGAACCGGGAGAGCCGTGGCCGCTCGGCGGGTCGTCGTCGGGGGCGGGGTGCTGGTCGTGGCGGTGCTGGCGTACTGGCTGGGCGGCGGCGGTGGTGGCAGGGAGAGCGCCGGAGGAAGGCCCGGCGTGACGCCGACGCCCAGCGCGACGCCCGCGGTGCCGGACGTCTTCCGGAAGGTCGGGCCGTCGGTGGTGGTCGTCCGGGCGGGGAAGTCGTTCGGCACGGGGGTGATCGCGGCCGAGGACGGGACGGTCCTGACGGCGCATCACGTGGTCAAGGGCTCGAAGAACGTCGATCTCACGTTCGCCGACGGGACCAGGGCGAAGGCCGTCGTGGCCGCGGCGAACCCCAAGCGGGACGTCGCCGTGCTCAAGCCGGCGAAGCTGCCGGAGATCGTCGTGCCGGCGACGCTCGGCGGCGCCGTGGACGTCGGGGCGCCGGTCGTGGCGATCGGCAATCCGCTCGGCCTGACCTACAGCGTCTCCACCGGCGTGGTGTCGGGCCTCGACCGGACCACCGGCGGGACCGCCGAGGACGGCGGCCTGAACGGGCTGATCCAGTTCGACGCCTCCGTCAACCCGGGGAGCTCCGGCGGGCCGCTTCTGGACGCCCGCGGACTGGTCGTCGGGATCGTCGTCTCGATCGCCGACCCCGGGGGCGACGACGCGTTCGCGGGCATCGCGTTCGCGGTGCCGATCGGCGTGGCCCTGGGCGGCGACGAAGGCGACGGACCGCCGGGCGACGGACCACAGATCTGACCCACCTTGCGCGTAGCGTCGAGAGAAGGGACACCATGACCCCACCCCCGTCTCATCCGCTCGAACAGGTCCTGTTCGAGGTCAAGCGCACCATCGTCGGCCAGGACGTCCTGCTCGAACGCATGGCCGTGGCCCTGATCGCCGACGGTCACCTGCTGGTGGAAGGCGTACCGGGCCTGGCCAAGACCTTGGCGGTCCGGTCCCTGGCGGCGGCGATCACGGGCGGTTTCCAGCGCGTCCAGTTCACCCCCGACCTGGTCCCCGCCGACCTCGTGGGCACGCGGGTCTACCACCAGCACTCCGGCGAGTTCAGGACGGAGCTCGGCCCGGTGTTCACCAACCTCCTGCTCGCCGACGAGATCAACCGCGCCCCCGCCAAGGTGCAGAGCGCCCTGCTGGAGGTGATGCAGGAGCACCAGGTGACGATCGGCCGGGAGACGTTCCAGGTGCCGGAGCCGTTCCTGGTCATGGCCACGGAGAACCCGATCGAGTCGGAGGGCACCTACCCGCTCCCGGAGGCGCAGGTCGACCGGTTCATGATGAAGGTGGTCGTCGGCTACCCCGCCCAGAACGAGGAACAGGCGATCGTCGAACGCGCGCTGCGCCCACCGGACCCACCGCAGCCGACGGTCACGACCGCCGAGCTGATGGAGATGCGGGCCCGCGCCCGGCAGGTGTACGTCGATCCGTCGATCGTCGACTACGCCGTACGCCTGGTCGCCGTGACCCGTTCGCCGGGCACGGCCGGGCTGGGCGAGCTGGAACGGTACGTCACGTACGGGGCCAGCCCGCGCGCGTCCATCGCGCTCGTGACGGGTGCCCGCGCGCTGGCCTTCCTGCGCGGCCGCGACTACGTCCTGCCGGACGACCTGTCCGAACTGGCCCTCGACGTGCTGCGTCACCGTCTGGTGCTGTCGTACGAGGCCCTGGCCGACGACGTGGACGCCGACACGATCATCACCCGGGTGCTCGGGGCCGTCCGCGCGCCCGACGTCGTCCTGCGGAACCGCTGAGCCGTCATGGCCACCGCCCCCGAGAAACTGCTGCTCCGCCTGGAGTGGAAGGTCGTCCGCAGGCTGGACGGCCGCCTCCAGGGCGCCCACCGCACCGCCCACCGCGGCTCCGGCGTCGACTTCACCGGCCTGCGCCCCTACACCGGCGGCGACGACGCCCGGCACATCGACTGGAACGTCACCGCCCGCCTGGACGAACCCCACCTGCGCGTGTTCACCGAGGACCGCGAGCTGACCGTGTGGCTGGTGCTCGACCGTTCGGCCTCGATGGCGGCCGGACGGCCGGGACGCGGCAAGCACGACGTGCTGGCCGAGCTGGCGCTCGTCCTCGCCCGGCTGTTCGGGCGGGGCGGCAACCGCGTCGGCGCGCTGCTGTTCGACAACGGGATGTCGCGCGTCGTGCCGCCGGGCGCCTCCCGGCGGCACACGCTGCGGATCGGCGCCGAGCTGGACCGCACCGCCGGCGCGCGCGCCGGCGCCACCACCGACCTGGCCCGGATGCTCGACGCGGCCGGACGGCTGGCGCGCCGCCGCTCGCTCGTCGTCGTCCTGTCGGACTTCATCGGCGACGGCGACTGGGAACATTCGCTCCGGCGCCTGGCCCGGCGGCACGAGGTCGTCGCCCTGCGGATCGTGGACACGGCCGACGACGTGCTGCCCGAGGCCGGGCTGATCGTGGTCGAGGACGCCGAGACCGGCGAGCAGCTCGTCGTCGACTCCGCCGACCCGCTGCTGCGGATCCGCTTCCGCGAGGCCGTGGACGCCCGCGACGCCCGGCTCGCGGCGGGCATGCGCCGGGCCGGGGTGCCGGTCCACCGCGTCGGCACCGACCGTGACCTGGTCGAGGCGCTGGTCGAGGTCGTCGCCCGGACCGGGGACCGGTCGCCGTGACGGGGATCATCGGTGATCGCCTGACCCTGTCGTCCCCGCTGCTGCTGGCCGCCGGGCTGCTCGTGACGGCGGCGCTGGCCTGGGCGGCCGTCGTCTCGGCCCGCCGCCGCAGGTCGGCGCTCGCCGCGGCCGGGTTCGCCGGGGCGGGCGGGCGCGGGGCGTACCTAGGGACCGGCCTGACGGTCGCCGGCGTCGGCGTGCTCGCGCTGGCCACCGCGGGGCCGGCGGCGATGGTGCCGGTGCCGCGGACGGCGGGCACCGTCGTCCTCGCCGTGGACGTCTCCAACAGCATGGGCGCCGACGACGTCGCGCCGACCAGGCTGGCGGCCGCGCAGCGGGCGGCCCGCGCGTTCGTGTCGGCGCAGCCCGACAGCGTGGACATCGGGGTCGTCGCGTTCGAACGGGGCGCGCTCACCACCGCGCGGCCCGCCGCCGACCACTCCGTCGCGCTCAAGGCCATCGACCGGCTGAAGGTCACCGGCGGCACCTCGCTCGGGGCGGCCATCACCGCCTCGCTGACGGCCATCACCGGCAGGCAGGTGGTCGTCGGCCGCGACGGCGCGCCGCCCGACGTCGGCTACTGGCCGTCGGCGACGATCGTGATGTTCTCCGACGGCCAGAACCAGGGCGGCGACGTCGAGCGGGCCGCCGCCGCGGCGCAGAAGGCGGGCGTGCGCATCCACACCGTCGGGATCGGCACCACGGCCGGGACGGCGGTGCGGGTCGACGGCTACCACCTGCAGACCGCGCTCGACGAGGACACCCTCACCACGATCGCGCGGACCACCGGCGGCGGCTACCATCCGGCCGCCGACGCCACGCGGCTCGACGGCGTCGCCGACACGATCGACCTGCGGCTCACCGTCTCCGACGAGCCGCTGCCCCTCGCCGGCGGGCTGATCGGGCTCGCCCTCGTGCTGCTCGCCGCGGGCGCGGCGCTCACCGTGCTGCGGTCCGGACGGGTGATCTGAATGTCGATGTCATGGCCCTGGGCGCTGCTGTCCGCGCTGGTCATCCCGTTGATCTTCGCGATCCGCTGGTGGGCGTTCCGCCGCCGGCGGCGGAACGCCGTGCGCGTCACCTCGATCGCGCTCGTACGGGCCGCTCTTCCCGGGCGTACGCGCTGGACGCGGCGGATCCCGGTGGCGCTCTTCGTCGCCGGGCTCGCGCTGCTCGCGGTCGGGGCGGCGCGGCCGCAGGCGTCGGTGCCGGTGCCGACGCGGTCGACGACGATCCTGCTCGCGCTCGACACCTCCGGCTCCATGTGCTCCACGGACGTCGACCCCAACCGCATCACCGCCGCCCGGAAGGCCGCCGCCGGCTTCATCGAGTCGCAGCGCGGCGGACCGCGCATCGGCCTGGTCACCTTCGCCGGCACCGCGGGCCTGCTCGTCCCGCCCACCGACGACACCGACACCCTGATCGAGGCGCTGGACGGGCTCACCGTCGCCCGCGGCACCGCGATCGGGCAGGCCATGCTCACCTCGATCGACGCGATCGCCGAGGTGGACCCGTCGGTCGCGGCCACCTCGGCCACCCCTCCCGCCGCCGGCTCGGGGTACGCGGGCGCCGCCATCGTCGTGCTCACCGACGGCGCCAACACCCAGGGCGTCGAGCCGCAGCGGGCCGCCCAGGAGGCGGCGCTGCGCCGCGTACGGGTGTTCACCATCGGCTTCGGCACCACGAACCCGGCGGCGATGGTGTGCGACAACTCGCAGTTCGACGGTCGTGGCTTCCGCGGATGGGGAAGCGGGTTCGGCGGCGGTGGGGGCTTCGACCGGGGTCGCAACCCCCAGGTCATCGACGAGCCCGCACTCCGCGAGATCGCCCGGACGACCGGCGGCTCCTACCACCGCGCCGAGAACGCCGACCAGCTCGAAACCGCCCTGGACGCCCTTCCCGGCGCCTTCACCGTCGTCCGGGAACGGGTGGACGCGGCCGCCGTGTTCGCCGGGGCCGGCGCCCTGCTCGTCGTCGCGGCGCTGTCGCTCTCCCTCTGGTGGAACCGCCCGCGCCGCACCTGAGCGCCCGGCTAGTCGGACGCGGTCTCCGTCCGTTCGGTGAGGCGTTCGTGGCGCTGCCGGGCGGCCTGCGCGGTGCCCAGCCCGAGCCCGAAGGCGATCTCCTGCCAGGTCATCCCGCGCCCCCGGGCCATGCCCAGCAGCGCGGCCTCCAGCGCGTCCAGCTCCCCGCGGACCAGCGGGACGAGGCTCAACGCGGCGGTGATGTCGGCCTGGTCCACCTCCGGCTCGCCGTCGTCCAACTTCGCGGCCCCGCTGAGCAGGAACGACACCAGCCGGACGGCCTCGTGCGGACCGATGACCGACGGGTGCGCCTGCCGGCTCCGCTGCTCGTCGGTGGCGGCATGCCGCTCGGCGATCCGGAACAGGGAGGCGTGCACCCGCTGAAGGCGCGCCTGCTCGGCGTCCGGCGGGGAGAAGGGGTGGTCAGTGCTCGACATGGAGGTAACAATGCCGTCCGACGCAATCTGATGTCAACAGCCTGTTTTGAACGACTTGTTCAAGATGACTCGGCCGGTTGAGGGTTTCAGGCGAGGGGAGCCGTCGTTGAAGCGCAAAGGTTACACCGAAAGTTCAACGATAGCGTTGAAGGCATGGACATCAAGGACATCGCCTGGCCGGTGGACGGCGCGGGTGTTTCGGCGTTCCTGCGGTCGCTTCCCGCCGAGCCGCTGCTGCTCGGTCTCGGCGAGGCGCGGCACTTCGTGGGGGAACTGGGCGAGGTGCGGAACGAGATCTTCCGGCACCTGGTCGAGAACGAGGGGTACCGGTCGTTCGCCATCGAGAGCGACTGTCTCAAGGGCCTGCTGGTGGACGACCACGTCACGACCGGCGCCGGCACGCTCGACGACGTCATGGAACGCGGCTTCAGCCACGATTTCGGCGCCTCGGCGGCCAACCGGGAGCTCGTGCGGTGGATGCGCGCCTACAACGAGGAGCATGACGAGAAACTGCGCTTCTTCGGGGTCGACGGCCCTCTGGAGTACTGGGCGGCGAGCCCGCGCGAGGCGCTCACCGGCCTGTACGACCTCCTCGACGGCCCGCTGCTCACGAGCGTGGTCACCAGGGAGACCCTCGACACGCTGCTGGGCCCGGACGAGCGATGGTCGGACGAGGCCACGGCCATGGATCCGTCGAAGTCGATCGGCCAGTCCGCCGACGCCCAGCGGCTCCGGGTGATCGCCGACGATCTGGCGGCCCTGCTCGACACGCAGTCCCCGCAGCTCGGCGCGCGGGACAGGGAACGGGCGGAGCTGTACGCGCGCACCGCCACCGGCCTGCTGCGCTACCACCACTGGATGGCCGACGCCTCCCCGGAACGGTGGACCCGGCTGTCGGCCCTGCGGGACGCGATGATGGCGGCCAACCTGCGGGCCGTCGCCCGGCGCGGCCCGGCCCTGGTCTTCTCCTCCAACCTCCACCTCCAGCGCGACCGGACGTCCATGCAGTTCGGCGACCAGCGGCTGGAGTGGTGGAGCGCGGGGGCCATCGCCGCCACCCGGCTGGGCGACCGGTACGCCTACCTGGCCTCGGCCTTCGGCACCACCGGCGACGTCACCCCGCCGCCGGACACCGTCGAGGGCATCCTGTCCGCGCTCCCTGGGGATCATTCGGTGATCGACGCCCGCCGCCTGGCCGACCTCGTCACGGACCCCGCGAAGCGCGTCTCGCACGATTTCGCCTACTTCCCGCTGGACCCGTCCCAGCTCGGCGCGATCGACGGCATCGTCTTCCTCAAGAAGGTCGGCGGCTGGGGCTGACCGCCTGAGGCCGGACAGCACGATGGTCCCTCCCCGCAGGGAGGGACCATCAGGTCGACACGGATGGAAGGCGGGAGGACCTAGTAGGAGGTCTCCCAAGGCATCGCCATGTCATCCACCTCCGCGTACGGGTTGTCCGTGTCCATGTTCTCCATCTCGTCCTCGCGCTGAGGCTCGGAGAACTCGTCCATCGGACGGCCCATGTCCTGCTCGGGCCTCTCCTCGTGGATGGGAGCGCATCCCCACTTCGAGGTCTGCATCATCCCGGGCGGGCACTGGCGACCGTGGTCGTACCTGTGGTCGACCTTGTGGTCGAACCTGTGGTCATGGCCGGGGTGGTGCGGCTTCTTCCCGGGCCGGCAGTGGTCGTTCTTCTTCCAGGGCCGGCACGGGCGGTGCGGGGGCTGCTGCTTCTGCGTCACCCGGATCCTGGCCGTCGCCGGTGCGGAGGTCAGGCCGTCCGCCCTGGCCACGGCCGTGTTGGTGATGGTGAAGTTGCAGCCCTTGCGGCAGTCCTTGCCGCCGCCGGGACGGCCCGGCACGACGAAGATACCCGTGCAGGTCGTGCTCTCGCCCGGCGCCAGCGTGGTGGCCCGGCAGACGATGTTCGTCACCCGGTTGTCGTCGATCCTGAGGTTCCGCACGGTCTCGTCGGAGGTGTTCCTGACGACGTAGCGGTAGGTGACGCGGTCCCCGGGCCGGTACGTGCGCGTGTCGTCGACGCTCTTGTCCAGCAGCAGCTTCCCGCGCTCGCCCACGACCTCGATCGTGGCCTCGGACGGCGGCGAGGACACCTCGACGTCCTCCACCATGCCCACCGCGGTGGCGGTGTTGGTGACCGAGCCGCGAGCCGCGTCCTCCTCGGTGACCGCGTACGTGCCCGTGCAGGTCGTGGCGTCGCCCGGGTCCAGGGTGGTGGTCTCGCAGGTGATGTCCGTCACCCGGTCGTCGTCGATCCGCAGGTCGGTCACGGTCTCGTCGAAGGTGTTCCGCACGAGGTAGCGGTAGGTGACGCGGTCCCCGGGACGGTAGGTGCGGGAGTCGTCGACGGTCTTCTCCAGCTCCAGCATCCCGCGCTCGTCCGTGACGCCGATGGTCACCTCGGACGGCGGTGAGGTGACCTCAGTGTCGTCCGCCCGGCCCGTCGCGACGGCGGTGTTGGTGACCGAGCCGCGCTCGGCGTCCTCCTCCGTGACCGTGTAGAAGCCGCGGCAGATGACCCGCTCGCCCACGTTCAAGGTGGTCCGCGGGCAGACGACCTCATCGACGACGTCGTCGTCCACCACCAGGTCGGTGATGTTCATGTTGCCGGTGTTGGTGACCACGTACTCGTAGGGCACCTCGGTGCCGACCGGCACCGGATCGGGCAGCTCGGCGTCGTCGTCGATGCGCTTGGTGAGCCTCAGCTCCGGCCGCTCGGCCACCGGCCGCACGACCACGTTCCGGATCAGGTGCACATCGCTGAACAGGCCGGTGGAAGCACCGAACCCGAACTTGTACGTCTCCGGGACCGGCTGCGGCGCGGGCAGGGACAGCACTTCCTGCATCCCGTTGCCGTCGTTGAAGTCGATCGAAACGGTGATCTCAGGGTTCGGCGCCGGGGTGATCCGGACGTTGACCGTGCGCTTGGACTCCTCAAGCGCCTCCTGTGCCGCCCGCGGGTCGCTGGGCACGGACCGCGTGGGCCCCTGCAGGGTGCCCGGCAGCGTCGACGGCCACGGTCCCGTGGTGGTGAAGTTGCTGGTGGTGGCGGTCAGGAAGCAGTACCCGGCGGTGCCGTTCCCCGGGCCGCGCACCGTGACCATGTTCGGGCCCGGAGCCGGGACGCGGAACCCCGTGCCGGCCGGTGAGCGCTCGGCGCAGGTGCGGCCGCGCTGCTCCCAGTCCCCGAAGTAGTTGCCGAGGACGTCCAGCCCGACGCCGACGTAGCCCTGGTTGACCCCGGGCTCGAACGGGTTCGCCGGGTCGTCGTCGGGCAGCTTCTGGGCGTAGCCGAGGCTGCCGCCGAACGCGCCGGGGCGGTCCAGCGTGGCCTCCCCGTTGATCAGGAAGAAGGAGATGCCGTCAGCCGGCACCGCCGTGGTGTTGCCGTACTGCCACTGCTCGAACGTCACGTCCAGGCCCTCTTCGGCCGGGATCGGCGAGTTGTAGAGGGCGGCCGCCGTCTGGTCGAGATCGGCGCTGGTGAGCTGGAGGTAGCCGAACGGCGCTCCCCCGGTCGGCGGGACGGGACCCGCCGCGTTGGCGGGACAACCTCCGAGCGGATGGTCGCCCGGCCCGGCGGGCGGGGCCGCCGGCGCGCCCGTCAGACAGGCCGATCCCACACCGATGAACTCGGGAATCGCGGTGGCTCCGGTGAAGTCCTCCTCGACCAGCGGCACCGGTTGCGCGGCCGCGGGCTGGGCGGGCTGGAGCGCGACCGATACCGCGCTCAGAAGGAGCATTGTGGAAACGGCCGCACGTCTTGGGCCAGATGAGCTGGTTACCGGCCCCGTAGGGCCAGATCGTATCTTCACGAATACCGAAGGTAGCCATGCGCACTTGTGAACAGCCCGATTGACATAGCAAACGATCTCCCACGAATGAGACCTTCCCTCTTTACGGGAACTTCGGTTTTCGCCATCAGCGCGGCCATTTCTGGAGGAAGTTCAACATTCGCCCCGTTCATTTCGCCGCGAATACGGTTTTATGGGTTACGGGCGCTTTTTCGGCTTACAGTTCCTTTGTGGGCCGGGGGTGCGAGAGGATGCGGGGCCATGGCCGAGCGTTCGCGGGGGGTGCGCGCGGCGGTCGTGGTGCTGGTCGGCGTCGCCGTCCTGTCCGTCGTGGGATGGCCGGGGGAGGTCGTCACGGTGACGGCCGGTCCTGTGGCGGGGCCCTGGAGTCCGCCGGGGCGTGGCACGCCGTCCATCGACGTCCTGGGTGACGTCCCGTCCGGCGCCGAGTTGTTCGGTGACGTCGCGGTGAGCGTGAGCCGCCGGGGGGTGGCCGCCGTACGGGTCGGCGGCGGTGGGCGGTGGACGTACCAGCGGTTGTGGGGCGACGACCTCGTGGACTGGGTCAGGGTCGACGACCGGCGCGGGGCGGCCGTCTGGCGCGACGGCCGGGTCACCCTCGTCGACGTGCCGACCGGCCGCGTCGTCTGGCGGACGGACCTGCCCGCCGGGCCGTTCGCCGCGGCCGGCCGGACCCTCGACGGCGAGTGGCGGTCGATGTGGACGCTGTCCGTCGCCCGGCCCGGCATGCTGGTGATCCTGCACGACGGCCGCCTCGACGTCCTGGACGGCCGGACCGGCGCCACCCGCTGGACGCGCCCGGCCGCCTCCTGCGGACCCGTCGACGAGGCCCGCGCCCTGGGCGACGTCGTGCTGACCGCCCGGCGCTGCCCCGGGTACGCGGGGGCCGCCCTCGGCGCCGAGGACGGCGAGCCGCGCTGGACGTTCGCCGACGCCGGGCCGTACGACGCCCGTGACCTGGGCGCGGGACGGGCGGTGACGGTGGAGGACGGAGGGCTCGTGGTCCGCCGGACCGCGGACTGGCGGGTCGTGTGGCGCCTCCCGCGCGCGGGACTGCGTCCCAACCCCTCCGCCGGCTCCCTCGGCGTGACGGCCGACCTGGTGATCGCCGACACCGCTTCGGGGATCGTCGCCTACCGCGTCGCCGACGGCGGCCTCGCCTGGCGCCGGCCGCTGGAACGTCCGGCCGGGACGTCGCAGGACGTGCTGACGGACGGGCGGGTCGTCTACGTCGCGGCCGACGAGCGGACCGTGCTCGCACTCGACGCCCGGACCGGGGCGGTCATCGACCGGCGCGGCTTCGACGACCGGATCGACCTGCGCTCGATGCGGTCCGACCTGGCCGTGGTCACGGTGGGCGCCGCCAGGGATCAGGTGCTCGCCTGACGGCGATGCCGGTCCAAGAAGAAGGACGTTCCTGGACGCCACCCCGCTCCGGGACGCGTACCGTGCCCTGCTGGACGGCCCCCACGCCGCACGCGAGAGCACCCCGGCCCGCAACGGGTCCCGAGGCTTTCCTGAGGGGAGCCGGGACCGCGGGTCAGCGCGTCTGGTTCGGTGGTTCCGGGCGTTCGGTGCGCGTGGGGTTGCCGCGTACGAGCTCGTCGTGGACGCGCCAGCGGGCAGTGGTGACGGCGCGCTCGGCCGCCTGGTCGCCGTGTTCCAGACGTTCCCGCAGCAGCCGCATGGCGATGCGGCGGTTCAGGCTGAACTGCCGCTCGGTGTCGACCACGACGACGGTCCCGGTGGGCCGGTGGGTCGCCCGTACGGCGGTGCTGGCCTTGTTGCGGTGCTGGCCGCCGGGGCCGCCGGTGCGGCAGGCGACGACGTCGACATCGGCTTCGGCGAACGTCGTCCGGGGGGTGTCGACCTGGCACGGATGGGCGATGACGTACCAGTTCTTCCGGCCGGTGGCGGTCCGGTAGGGGCTGGGGGCCTGCCAGCACAGGGTTCCGGTCCAGGAGGCGGCGAACGTCTCGGAGTCGTCACCGTCGATCTGGACGAGGACCGACCGGTAGGTGCCGGGCCGGTCGCCGGGGACGGTGTGCGCCCGGCGGGTTTCCAGGCCCTGCCGGGCGGCGTCGCGTTCCAGGCGGTGCAGCAGCTGGGCCAGCGCCCAGGCGCACTCCTGCGGGCCGCGCCCGGCCGACAGGAGCAGGTGGACGCTCACGGCCGGCCCCTCCCGCGCCGCCGGTTCCTCTGGGCCGCCGGCCCGAGGTCGGCCGTCTTGTAGGTGACCAGGGGGATCGTGGTGGCCACGGGCGTGGCCAGGTCGTGGGCGACGAGGTCGGCGATCACCTGCTCGATGCGCTTGTAGGCCGTCGGCGCCTCCTCGAAGAGGAGCTGGCGGTCGCCGCACACCACCAGCGACCCGACCGGGGTGCGGCGCAGCTCTTCGACCGTGTGCTTGGCCCGGCCGCGGCGAAGGGCGTCCGCGCGGGACATCTTGCGGCCCGCGCCGTGGGCGACGGAGTGGCCGGCGTCCGGCCCGGCGTGGGCGGCCACGAGGTAGGACGGGGTGCCGCGCGTGCCGGCGATGAGCACGTCGCGGCCGTCGCCCGGCGCCGCTCCCTTGCGGTGCAGGTAGCTCCCGTCGCGGCGCTCGACCAGGTTGTGGCACTGGTCGAGGATCGGCTCGGCGGCCTCGAACCCCAGCGCGTGGGCGACCCGGGCGGCCAGCAGCCGCCGGTTGAGCGCCCCCCAGCGTACGGCCTCGTCGTGCATGGCCAGGTAAGCGTCGGGATCGGGGGCGGGGCCCGCGCCGTGGACGGCGGTGTGCTCGCGCAGGATGCGTTCGCCCAGCCCCCGGGAGCCGCTGTGGACGACGAGGACCAGGTCGCCGGCGTCGACGCCGAGGCGGGTGGCGTGGTCGGGCGCGAGGACGGTTCCGACCCTGGCCAGCTCGACGAAGTGGTTGCCCCGGCCGACCGTGCCGAGCCCCTCGGCGTGACCTGCGGGGATGTCGTCCTTCATGACGGCCCAGGCGGGGTCGTCGGCATCCCGCTCAGGGTCCAGCGCGCGGTCGAGGTCGGGGAACCGGGCGGCGAGCTTCTCGGGTACGGCGCGCTTGAGCCTGACGGGGAACACGGCGATCCCGCAGCCGATGTCGGAGCCCACCAGGAACGGGTACAGGACGGCCGACGTCATGGCGGCGCCGATGGGCGCGCCCTTCCCGGGGTGCAGGTCCGGCATGGCGGCGACGTGCGTCATGCCGTCGAGGGCGGCCACCTGGTGGCACTGCGCGACGGCGTCGGACTCGATCCAGCTGGTGGGGGAGGCGAACACGGTGACGGTGGCCGAAGTGTGTCGCTGAGACAAGGACGCTCTCTTCGCTGAAAAAGGGTATGGGCGGGCGGCATCTCGAAGTGGCGGGGTGCTGTCGTCAGAGCCTCATGGAGCTCACGATCTCGGAGCGCCACCCTGCCGGGCAAACGATTTTCGCCCCGCACGCCCTACGGGAGGTCGAAGGGCGTGGGTGAGTGGCCGTCCCAGATCCGGAGTGAGGCCTGTTCGGGGTAGGGCATGGTCTCCGACTCGGCGTCCAGGACGCGGGTGAGCCGCCGGTCGGGCCGGTAGGCGGCCCATCCCGCGTCGCCGGTGGTGACGAAACGGACCCATGCCTCCCTGAGCTCGTGGGCGAGCGCGACGGCCTCGGGGTCGGGCTCGTCGCCGATGAGCTGCGCGCCGACGGGACTGTCCAATGTGCCGAACGCCAGGGGCACGTCGAGGCTGTGGCAGGCGCCCAGGGTGCCGCCGAGGGCCGGGGCGGGCCAGCGCAGTTCGAACAGGTACGAAGTGCCCCCGGCCGCGGCGTTCGCCTCGGCCAGCTTCTGCGACGGCATGCGGAACAGGGCGTCGGAGTACACCGTCTCCACCAGCTCCTCCGGCCCGGCCTGCGGGAACGCGGCCCGGTACGCCTCCGCCCCGCGCGGACGGGGAGCGAGCAGTTCCAGGGCCGTGCGGGCGTCGCGGTCGGTGAAGGTGCCCCGGCGTCCGCTCATGACGCTGAACAGCCGGAACTCGTCCCTGGTGTGGCCGACGAGCAGCTCGATCCCGCTCGCGCGTCCGCCGGTCAGCGCGGACCAGGGCGTCTCGGGCAGCACCTCGCCGTCGACGACGGGACACAGGGCGGTGCCGGTCGCGGTGAGCCGTCCCCAGCTCTCCCGGTGCGCGTGGAGGCCGGCGTTGAAGGAGGTGAGCTCGGCGGCCAGCCGCCAGGGGTCGATGTCGCGCAGGGCCGCGGCGGTGGGGGCCGTCGCGCCGAGCCGGTCCGCGAGCGCGGCGGTGACCTGCCGGGCCAGCGCGGGGGTGCTGTGCAGCCCCGGCACCGAGTGGGCGACGGCCCGCCGGAACAGGTCGCGCGCCGGCTTCATCGTCAGGAGGGCGGCGACCGACCCCGCCCCGGCGGACTGCCCGGCCACGGTGACCTGGCCGGGATCGCCGCCGAACGCGGCGATGTTCCGCCGCACCCACTCCAGCGCCGCGATCTGGTCGAGGAAGCCGCGGTTGGGCGGCGCGTCGTCGAGGAACGCGAAACCCTCGGCGCCCACGCGGCAGTTGACGGTCACCACGACGAGCCCCGCCTCGGCCAGCACCGCCGGGTCGTACATCGGGTCGCTCGACGCCGCCGAGACGTAGCCGCCCACGGGCAGCCACACCAGCACCGGCAGTCCGGCCGCCCCCGGATCCGGAGTGCCGACGTTGAGCGTCAGCCAGTCCGTGCCCTGCGGCGGGCCCACGTCGACCGGCAGGGACAGCGGTACCGCGGGGCCGAACTCCGTCGCCTGCCTCGTTCCGTCCCAGCGCGGCGGCGGGGCGGGCGCGGCGAAGCGCAGCGCTCCGACCGGGGGCAGGGCATAGGGAATGCCGCGGAACACCGCGTGCCCCCGCCGCCGGCGTCCCTGCACCACACCTTCCGCGGTCCGCACCTTCGGCTCTTCATGCACGACGCTTCCCTCCTCGAACAGTTGTAAGTCAACTGTATTATGTCAATCGTATGGGAAAGACGTCGAGGGAGAGGTCCGCAGATGCCGAAACAGGTGGATCACCGCGAACGCCGCGAAGCGATCGCCCGTGCGTTGTGGCGGGTGGTGGAGCGGCGCGGCGTCACGCACCTGACGACGCGGGTGGTGGCGCAGGAGGCGGGCATGTCCCTCGGGCAGTTGCAGCACTACTTCGCCACCCGGGCCGCCATGCTCGCCTTCGCCGTGGACTTCGCCGCCGAACAGACCTCGCTGCGCGTCGAGCAGGGCCTGCGAGAGCTCGGCGACCGTCCGCACCCCCGCGACGTGCTCCGGCTGACGCTCGCCGAGATGCTCCCCCTGCACGCCGACGCCCGTGCGACCAGCCGGATGAGCGCCGCCTACGTCCTGGAGGCGCTGCACGACGAGGCCGTCCACGAGCAGGCGCGCCGTGGCCTCGTCCGCGGACGGGCCCTCGTCGAGCAACTGGTCCGCCGAGCGATCGCCGACGGGCACATCCACTCCGACCGCGACCCGGCGACCGAGACCAACCTGCTCCTCGCCCTCACCGGCCTCACCCCCCTGATCGAACTGGACGTGATCGAACCCCAGGACGCCCTCACCGCGATCGACCTGCACCTGGACCGGCTCTTCAGCTCATGACCTCGGGGTGGGCAGCGCGTCGCTGAGGGACGTGAGCAGGAGGTGGCGCTGGAGCAGGGTGAGCTCGCCGACGCTGGTGCCGGGATCGATCCCGGCCTGCCGCAGGGTCCGGGTGATCTGGTCGGACGTGTGCTCGGGCAGGGCGCGCAGCAGGGTGGTGGCGTCGGCGGCGATGGTGGTGGCGTCCCTGCGCGCCAGAAGTTGTTCGAGGGTGAGTTGCCTGGCGGTGACGGCGGCGCGTAGCTGGGCCTCCGACAGCTGCCGAGGCGCCGCGGCGGACGAGGATGCCGGGCCGGCGCCGCGACCGGCGGCGACCGGCGAGGAGGAGTGCGGCGGACCGTCGGCCAGCAGAGTCTGCGTGGCGACCAGCAGGCCGCCGATGGCGGCCACGGCGGAGGCGGCGACGACGAGGTGACGGCGGGTCAGGCGGCGGCTGTCACGGGCGATGGTGAGCCCGATGACGCCGGTGCGCAGCAGCACGCCGGTGACCATGCCGAGCAGGATCGGCACGCTCTGGGCGGGCAGCGGCCCCACCGTCGCCAGCACGACGCCGGCGGCCGGGGCCAGGCAGGACAGGGCCAGCCAGGGCGCGGCCGGTCTGCGTGCCAGGTCGAGCATGGCGGTCAGGGCGAGCCCCTCGCTGGCCGAGTGGATCACCAGGGCGGCCACCACGACGGCCGAGGCGGCCAGCGCCAGGGTGGCGCCCTCGATCATGCGGTGCAGGGACAGCGCGGCGGCGGTGCCCACGCCGCCGTAGACGGCGGCGCTGACCGCCTGCTTGACCCGGCGGTGCAGGCCGGGCGCGTGCCGCCCGCCACCGGCCTTGTCGCCGTGACCGTGCCCGCAGCCCTTACGGGTGAAGAAGGTGATGACCAGGAAACCGAACGCGCCGGCCAGCCCCACCACCCACAGCGGCACACCGGTGGCGTCGGCCTCGTGCCAGGCGTCGGGCAGCAGGTCGACCAGGGCGGTGATGAGCATCAGCGCCGACGCGACGGCCAGCCAGACGCTGATCGTGGCGTTCTTGCGGCGCGCCAGGGAGGCGCCGACCAGCGTGGACAGCGCCACCAGGACCACGGCGGCCCACGTCGTCCAGGCCGGCAGGGCGGTGTCGACGGGGGTGTCTGCCACATTCAGCTCGAACAGGGTCAGGACGTGCGGGGGCGGTGACAGCGGCGTCGATCCCCCGAGCGGCACGGACATGACACGGCCTTTCCGGCGTGGGTGCGGGACTGGTGAGCGGTCGTCGCGTGGTGACACCGCGACGACGGACGGGACAGGCCGTTCGTCAGTGACCGGCGGCCGGGTCGCGGGGGGAGGGGAGCAGCCGTTCGGGGAACGGCCGCGGCGATGCGGCCTCATGGGCGCCGTGGCTGGGCGGAGGGCCGTGCGTGTCCAGGTCGGCCAGCGCGGCGCGCAGGTGACCGAGCTGGGTGTGCAGGTTGTGCTGGAGGTTCCGGCCCTGCTCGGTGATGGCGCGTTCGAGCCGGCCGAGCTGGTCGTCGAGAGCCTGGCGGGTGGCGTGGGTCAGCGCGTCGGCGGCCGACGCGGCCTCGCGGCGCAGGCGTTCGGCGTCGGCGTGGGCCTCGGCGAGGATCCGGCGGGCTTCCTGCTGGGCGGACTCAAGGGCTTCCTGGGCGCTGCGGTGTGCCGCCGCGAGCACGCCGGCCTCGGTGGGCGTGCTCGCGGAAGGGGCGGCGCCGAGGCGTTCGCGCAGTTGGGCGTTGTCCTGCCAGAGCAGGCTGAGTGTGGTCTCCACCTGGGCCAGGAAGGCGTCCACCTCGGCCAGGTCGTAGCCGGAGCGCAGGCGGACGACGGTGAAGACCTGGTGGTGCACCGCGGAGGAGGTCAGCAGGGCGAGCCGCCCGGCCGGGCCTGTTTGGAACGGGGGAGAGGTGGCGCCGTCCTGGGCGGCGTGGCTGTGCGGGAGGTGGGGGCCACGCTCGTGGCCGCTCTCGTGGTCGTGGTCTTCGTGCTCGGCGTGCATGAGGAACTGATCCAGCCTTTCACCGTCGTCTCGATGTCGTGACTCGGCGGGGCGCGGGGCGCTCCGGCGTCGCCCATGGACGAGCCGGAGCGGGATCGGCCGCGCGAGCGGGGGGTGACGGCCTGACCGCCGAGGTGCGGGCCGCCGTGTGCTAGGGCGCGGTCGGGTCGTGATCGTCGTGGCAGTGTCCGGCGCCGCAGTCCGGGCCCTGCCCGGTCGCCGCGGTGTGGTCGTCGGCGCAGCCGGTCTCGTCGCCGGAGGCGTGGTCGTGGCCGCTCTCGTGGTCGTGGCCCTCGTGGTGATGGTGGTGGTGCGGGTGGTCGTGGGGCTCGGTCACCGGTGTTCCTTTCGCTCGGTGGTTCCACGTCTGACGCGGGAGGCCAGAGCAGGGCGACGGGAGACGGAGGTGGGGGGTGTCACCTGGTGGAGGTGGTCTTGCGCAGGTAGCCGTTCCAGGCCCAGCCGTGTGCGCCGGTGGACGTGGTGACCTGGAGCCAGCCGCGCCTGCCGGCGCACGCCCCGGTGACGGCATGGCCGTTGGGGTGCAGTACGGCGATCGGGCGGTGACCGAAGCCGGCGCCGGATCGTACGTTGAGATGACTGGACGGGCGGATGCCCCACACGGTGTAGCGGCAGCCCGGCGTCCAGGAACCGGCTCGCGGAGTGAAGGAACGGGTCCCCGCGGGCAGCCTGCGCAGGTGGTGCGCCGATGCCCAGCCCCAGGCCCCGGTCGGCGTGGCGACCTGCAGCCAGCCGCTCTTCGCGGCGCATCCCCCGGTGACGGCACGGCCGCCGGGAGCGAGCTTGCCGAGCACGCGTTGCCCCCGGCGAGGGGCGGCGAGGACGGCGATGGTCTCGCCGCGCTTGAGGTGGTCGAACTGGTAGCGGCACGAACTGACGGGCCGTGCGGTGGACGCCCGGATGGACGCCGGGCCGGCCGAGGGGGAGACGGCCTGCGCGGGCGATGCGGTCAGCGTCAGCCAGCCGCTGGTGATCATCAGGATCGCGGCGGCGGAGGTGTGGACGGTTCTCATGTGGCGAGCCCTTCCTGTGCGTGTGGCTGCACCGGTGCGGGGGAACCTGTAGAGCGCGACCAGGTCCTGGGGCTCCGGACCGGCGAACTTCTACGGTGTGTAGTTGACGCATTACCGAAAGTTTAAACATCTGATCAGATGTTCATGAGTAAAGCCTGTTTTCGGCGATCATCCGTCGCGGGCTCTTGACCTCCGGGGCTACAGCGGCAAGCATCTGTACATATGAACACCCAGTCAGATGTAGCGGATCATCGGGTCGCGCGGGTACGCCCGGCCTGCTCCCGGCCGTCGGCCGCCGACGTGCACAGCCGCCTGCGTCTGGCCATCACCCACGTCACCCACCCTCCGAGGAGCTCCAGGCATGTCTGAGCACGGGCACGATCATGGGCACGGTCATGGGCACGGGCATGCGGTGAGCGCGGACGCCGACCGGCGCTACCTGCGCGGGGCGCTCGCGCTGATCGCCGGCTTCATGGCCGTGGAGGTGGTGGTCGGCGTGATCGCCGGTTCGCTGGCGCTGATCTCCGACGCCGGGCACATGCTCACCGACGCCATGGCGATCATGCTGGCGCTGGTCGCGATGCGGATCGCGGCCCGGCCGCCGCGCGGCGGCTTCACCTACGGCCTGAAGCGCGCCGAGATCATCTCCGCCCAGGTCAACGGCATCACCCTGCTGCTGCTCGCGGCGTACTTCACCTTCGAGGGCGTCCGCCGCCTGATCGTGCCGCCCGAGGTCGAGGGCCTGTTCGTGGTGGTGACCGGGCTGGCCGGCATCGCCGTGAACGTGGCCGCCACCTGGCTGCTGTCGAAGGCCAACCGCTCCAGCCTCAACGTCGAAGGCGCCTTCCAGCACATCCTCAACGACCTGTACGCCTTCATCGCCACCACCCTCGCCGGCCTGGTCGTCTGGCTGACCGGCTGGTACCGCGCCGATGCCATCGCCGCCCTCGTGGTCGCCGCCCTGATGCTGAAGGCCGGCTGGGGCCTGGTCCGCGACGCGGGAAGGGTGTTCATGGAGGCCGCCCCCGCGCGGCTGGACCCGGCCGAGGTGGGCCGCCAGATCGCCGCGATCGACACCGTGGTCGAGGTGCATGACCTGCACATCTGGGAGGTCACGTCCGGCTATCCCGCGCTGTCGGCACACGTGCTGGTCGTTCCCGGGGCCGACTGCCACGCCGCCCGCCTGGCCGTCGAACGGCTGCTGCGCGAACGCCACGACATCGAGCACACCACGCTTCAGGTCGACCACGCCATGCCCGGCGGCCACGCCTTCGACGAGGACGGCGGCCTGCGACGCCTGACGCCGCACTGTCCCGACCCGCACGGCCCCACCCATCACGCCCCGCGGCCCGACACCGCCACGGTCGCGGCCACCGCTGTCGCGCCCGCCGCCGCCCCCGTCCGCGCCGCTGCCGACGAGCCGGCCGCGAACTGGGCCGCCACCTGCCATGACGGCGACCAGGGCGCGTGACCTGTCGCGCGCGGCTCGCCGCCGGCGATGGGGTCCCTCGCGGAACCTGCCGGCGTCCGCCCGTACCCGTGGGCGGGGCGATCCGATGACTCCTCAGCCGTCCCGTCGCGAGGCGCTGCGTTCGGGGGCGATCGCCACGCTGGTCGCCGCGATGGATCTCACACCGGCCAGGCCGCCCGCCGCCCTGGCGCTCCCGTCGGCGGCCGACTCGCGTAGCCTCGCCTCGACCGGCCGGATCCTGCTGCGGGACGGGCGGCTGCTGCACGGCACCGTCCTGCAGTCCTTCGCCTTCGACGAACGCAACGGTCACCTGTACGCCCTCCAGCTCATGCAGGGCGGCGTCCGCCTGGACGGAGAACGCCGCTCCCGCACCCACGCCGAACGCGCCCGGCGCGGCGACCTGTGCCTCAACCGCCTGTCCCGGGACGGCACCCTCACCGGCGCGATGTACCTGCTGGGTTTCGGCCATGGCGGCGCCCTGGGCGTTCAACGGACCACGGGCCCCGGCACCGTGGTGTGGACCGAATGGGACGCCAGCCCGGCCTCCGGCTACGGCCGCGGCATCTGCCGCTTCTCCTTCGTCGACGGCGCCGTGCTGACCCCCGGCAGCCGGTTCCTGACCACCTGCCGGCCGCTGCCCGGCTCGACCAGCAACGCCCCCACCCTCGATCCCGACTCCGGCCGGTTGCTGCTGCGCTACAAGCTCGCCGGCGAGCCGCGCCTCCGGCTCCTGGACCTGCGCCGCCTGGCCTCCGGCGACCTCCGCCCGCTCGCCGACCTCCCGCAGCCCGGCGCCGCCCTCGGGCTGCCGTTCCAGGGCATGGCCCTGCGCGCCGACCACGCCTACCAGCTGCTCGGCAGCGCCTACGGCCCCGCCAACCCCGTCTCCTCGCCGGGGAACATCCGCCTCTACCGCATCCACCTGCCCAGCGGGAAGGTGGAGCAGCAGATCCTGGACCGCACGGCCAGGAACCTCGTCCCCCGCGAACCCGAAGGGCTCGCCGTCCTCGCGTCGTCCGGCGCCGGGCCGCTGCTGTGCATGGGCCTGACCCAAGGTCCCACAGGGGACAAGTCCTTCTCCCTCTACGCTCGGCCCTTCGGATGAGCCACGGCGCGCCCTGCCTGCACGTCACCGTCCTGCCTACGCCCCGTGTGGCGGGCATCACGGTAGCCTCTTTCCGGTTGGAGCCCGCAAGGAGGGTCAGGATGCAGCTCGGCAACCTTGAACGTTCGATCATGGAAGCCCTGTGGCGGCATCCTGAGGGCATGTTCGCCCACGACCTCGCGGCCGGTCTGCCCTCCGGTCCCGCCGTCACGACGGTGCTGACCGTGCTGATGCGCCTGGCGAACAAGGGCATGGTGGCCCGCGAGCGCGTCGGGCGGGCCCATCTCTACAAGGCGACCGCGGGCAAGGACGCCTTCGTCGCCGAGGCCATGCGCGCGGCGCTGGAGGAGGCCGGCGACGTGGTGGCGGCGGTGCAGCGGTTCGTCGGCACGGTGACGCCCGAGGTGGCCGCGGCGCTGCGCGACGCGCTGGACGAGGAGATCGGAACGGCTCGGTGATCGGCTGGCTCGCCGCCGCCGGGGTGGCGTTGCTCCCGGTGACGCTGGGCGATCGCGCCGCCCGCGCCCTTGCCCGGGCGGCCTGGGCCGTGCGCTGCCCCCGTGCGGCGCTCGCGCTGTGGCAGGCCCTCGGGGTCGGGGCGGGGCTGGGCGCGGTCGCCCTCGGGCTGGTGGCCGCGGTCGCGCCGCTGGCGGCCGTGTTCCCGCACGGGATGCACACGCTGGCCCGCCAGCTCCTCGGCGGGCACGGGCTCGACGGCCTCGGGCCCGTGCACGTCCTGGCCCTGGCCTGGTCGGTGGGGCTGCTGGGCTGGCTTTCCGTCCACACGGCGCGCGTCCTGGCCGGGACGATCCGGCAGCAGCGGCGGCAGCGCCTGCTGGTCGACGTCGTGGCCGAGCATCTGCCGGCCTACGACGCCTATGTGCTGCCGGTGGCCGGGCGCGTGGCCTACTGCGTACCGGGCAGGCGCCGGCGGATCGTGCTGAGCCAGGGCGCCTTGGACGCGCTGACGCCGGTGGAGCTGGAGGCCGTCCTGCGGCATGAGCAGGCGCACGCCCGCGGCCGCCATGACCTCGCCCTGCTGCCTTTCGTGGCGTTGTCGCACGCGTTCTCGTGGCTGCCCGCCGTGCGGACCGGGCAGCGGGCGGTGACCGTGCTGCTGGAGATGATCGCCGACGATCACGCCTGTCGCGCGCACGGCGAGCTGCCGCTGGCGCGGGCCCTGGTGCGTATGGCGGCCGTCGGGCAGGACCCGGGCACGGCCGCCACGTTCGCGCTGGCCGACGCCGGTGTGGTGGAACGGTTGCAGCGCCTGCTCCATGGGCGCGGCGAACCGGGCTGGGTCCCGGTGGTGGCCTACGCGGCGGCCGTCCTGCAACTGGGCGGGCCCCTGGCCGTGCTGATCGCCCCCTTGGTGTGCGTCACGGTCTGACCGGATGCCCGGCGGGCGGCGACGCCGTACACTCCCTTTAGTTTCTACGTTCCGTAGAAGCGGGACACCCGGCTGCGCGAGGAGCGGCGCAAGGCCGAGAAGCTCATTGCCACGATCATCGCACGGGGACGTCGGCTTACGGCATTCATATTCTACGTACTGTAGAAGTTCTACGTACGGTAGAAGAACGTCGTCGGAGGTAGGCGGATGGGCAAGAACGCCGAAGGCACGCTCAAGGAGCGGCTTTCCGCGCTGCAGGCCGAGCAGCGGCGCGCGGAGCGCCGGCGCCGGGTCGTCATGATCAGTGTCTCGGTGGTCGTCGCCGGCGGGCTGGCCGTGGCGGCCACGGCCTTCGTCCAGGCCGACCGGGCCGGCCGGTCGCTGGACGCGGTCCAGACGATCAACGTGAGCGCCCGGAACCACACCGACAAGGCCGTCAGCTATCCGCAGGCCCCGCCGGTCGGCGGCGACCACGCGCCGGAGTGGCAGAACTGCGGCATCTACACCAAGCCGCTGCGCAACGAGAACGTCGTCCACAGCCAGGAGCACGGAGCCGTCTGGGTCGCCTTCCGGCCGGGGCTGCCCAAGGAGCAACTGGACATCCTGCTCAAGCAGGCCCAGGGACGTGACTTCGTCGTGCTGTCGCCGTACACGGGCCTGTCGGCGCCGGTCGTGCTCAGCTCCTGGGGCAAGCAGCTCAAGCTCGACCGCGCCGACGACCCGCGGCTGACGGCGTTCCTGCGCGCCAACATCAACGGCCCCGGGACGCCCGAGCCGGGCGCGTCCTGCAGCGGTGGGGTCGGGGAGCCGTCGGTATGAGGTTCCCGCCCCTCCTGCGGCGGCGCGGGGTCCTGGTGGCGGTGACCGTCGTGCTGACGCTCGCGCTGTCCGGGCTCGGGTTCCGCCTCTGGTACGCGGGCCCGCCCGGGGACGCGTCGCTGGAGGCCGGCTTCGCCCGGGACATGCAGGCCCATCACGCGCAGGCGGTGCAGATGGCACTGATCATCCGCGACCGGACCACAGACCGCCAGGTCAGGACGCTCGCCTACGACATCGCGACCACCCAGCAGCAGCAGATCGGGCAGATGTACGCCTGGCTCGACATGTGGGGCCTGCCGCAGGCGTCGCTGGAGCCCCGCATGGCCTGGATGCGGCAGGGCCACCAGAACATGCCCGGCATGGGACAGCAGACCGCCCAGATGCCCGGCATGGCCACGCGGGAGCAGCTCAAGCAGCTGGAACAGGCGAGCGGCAAGGAGGCGGAGACTCTTTTCCTGCGCCTGATGATCCCGCATCACCAGGGCGGCGTGCAGATGGCCCAGGCGGCCCAGGGGAGCGGCCAGCCGCAGGTGAAGCGGATGGCGAGCTCGATCCTGGCCGCCCAGCAGGCGGAGATCGAGCTGATGCGCGGCATGCTCGCCGCCCGCGGCGCGGCCGAGACGTCGCCTCCGGCTGCCGGCTGAAGCATGTCGACGAACCTGAAGATCGCCGTCGCCGTCGCCGTCGTGACGGTCCTGATCCTGGCCATGATCGCCGCCGTGGCCGCCCTGGGCGGCGGCTGACCGGCCCGCGCTCGTCGGGCTGGCACTCACGGCGGGCTGCGTCGGCTCCGCGCAGGAGCAGTCACCCGCGGGGTCCACGCGGTTCGTCGCCGAGGACGGCAAGGTCGCGATCTTCCCCGCCGAGCGGCGCCGCCCCGCACCCGTCGTACGCGGCGAGCGGCTCGGCGACGGCTCCGCGCTGATCGCCTCGTACGCCGGATCCGTCACGGTGCTGAACTTCTGGGCGTCCTGGTGCGCTCCCTGCCGGGCCGAGGCGCCCGTCCTGAGGGGCGCCGCCGCCCTGACGAAGGCCGGCGGCGTGCGCTTCCTCGGCGTGAACATCAAGGACGACAAGGCCCAGGCCCTGGCCTTCGAGCGCAACGCCGCCGCTGCCGGCTGTCCTACCCCTGGCTTTTCGGGCCGCTCGGGGCTCTGGCCATCCTGTCGAGCAGCTTCGCCCTGACCATCGTGCTGTGCCTGCCGCAGACCCGCGACCTCTTCAAGTGGGTGCTCGAACCCCGCCTGACCTGGCTCTACCGGCGGCCGTCGAAGGAGACCCCGGCTACCAGCCGACCTCGTCGCAGCCGATGTGGCCGTCCGGCTCCACCTGAAGGGTCGCGTGTGCGACGCCATGACGGGTGCGCAGCAGGTCGCGGGCCTGATCGAGGACGGAGTGGTTGTCGCTCTGGTCGCCCGTGACGAGGTGGGCGGTGGCGACGTTCATGCCGGAGGTGAGCGTCCACAGGTGCAGGTCGTGCACGTCGCGCACGCCCTCGATGGCCGCCAGGTCGGCTGCCACGGTGGCGGCGTCCATGCCCTCGGGCACGTGCTGGCCGAGCACCGCGAAGACCTGCCGTCCGAGCGAGATCGCGCGTACGGCGACGAACACGCCGATGGCCAGTGCGATGACCGTGTCCCAGAACACCTGGCCGGTCGCCGTGATCAGCCAGCCCGCCGCGATGACGCCGACCGAGCCGGCGGTGTCGGCCACCACCTCCAGGTAGGCGCCCTTGACGTTGAGGCTCTCGCTCGCGCCTGACCGCAGCAGGAAAAGGGCGATCAGGTTGACCAACAGGCCGAGCGCGCCCACCACGAGCATCGGCCCGGAGGAGACCTCGGCCGGGCCGCCGATCCTGCCGATCGCCTCGGCGACCACGTAGACGGCGACGCCCAGCATGAGCAGCACGGCCAGCAGGGAGGCGAACACCTCGGCCCGGTAGGAGCCGTAGCTGCGCCGGCCGGTGGTGTCGGGGCGGCCGGCGATCCTGGTGGCGACCAGGGCCGCGCCGAGGGCGACGACGTCGGCGGCCATGTGCCCGGCGTCCGACATCAGGGCCAGCGACCCGGAGATCAGGCCGTAGGCCAGCTCGACCAGGAAGAATCCGCCGA